>CAJMOV010000131.1 GCA_905215125.1 uncultured bacterium
TCTGATAAATTTTTTGCCATTATTTATATCATTATATACCGACGATAATTTTTCGCTATCTATATTTTTTTCTCTTACCTCTTGCACATCAATATCCTTTACCAATTCATCCAATGATAATCCAAAATAGTCACTCAATAATACTAAACGCTGAAAATCGGGATAGGATTGACAAGATTCCCATTTTGAAATGGTTTGTCTGGAAACTTTTAATTCATTCCCTAATTCTTCTTGTGAAAGTCCTTTAGACTTCCTTAGACTAATTAGCTTTTCATTGAAATTCATAGACTGCCTCCTAAAGCTGTTCTAATTGCGACCGCAGGAAAAGTATTGCAAATCCAGGCGATTTTTTCAACCAACTTTTGTTGGAAATCTGACAACCAATCATAACAAAGACTTTATTTCATGCTTTGAAAGTCAATTTTTTGTGTCATCCTTTCAGTTTTTCTCGTATCCGTTTTTAAACCAAATTAAAAATATCTGATGCTATTTTTGAAAACGCCGGATGGCCGTATCCGGACAGCGTTGGCAAAATACAAATATACAGCCGGAGGATGAGCGGGAAATGGGGACTTGGCTTAAAAGCCTTGTCAACGCATTCCGGCGGAGCGTCCCCTTTCGGCCCGGGCACCTGTTTCTGCAAGAACAAAAAGAAGCGGCTTGCATAGCAAGCCGCTTCTTCTGGCACGCCCGACAGGATTCGAACCTGTGACCCTCTGATTCGTAGTCAGATACTCTATCCAGCTGAGCTACGGGCGCATATTGGTTTTTCACGCAGGGTTCATATTGCCTATATATGATAACACAGAGTTTGGGGTTTTGCAAGGGTTTATTTTCATTTTTTTCTTTTTCTTGTTTTCGGGTGTGCAATGCCCTATACCGAAAGAAAACAGCGGAAGCGCAGGGGTGAAAACGATCGATATCCATTTTTGTGCACTGCTCGTGCGACGCGCTCAAATGCCGTGAACGCCGGCCGGAAGCGCACGGGGGCTGACCGCAAAACGCGCTGGCCGATCCGGGCGTTTACTTTCACATTTATCGCAGATCGGACAGACCATTTTCCATCGGCGTCGCGGGCGACGCCCTCAACCGCAGCGTTGAGCACGACCAAAGCGATATGATAAAGGCCGCCGGATGGAAAACCCAGCTGTCTTTATGAGCTAAGCTGCTTTATCGGCGGCCAATACCCTTCAGCCAGGCATTTTTCCAGGCCGGGCTGCGACGATAAAAGCGATCCCGTTTAGGATACGGACATTAAACGTCTGCTGGACAATATGGCCGTCCTGTGCGCCAGCCTTCGCCTTGTCAGCCTCTGCGGCGGCTCCATGCCCTCCCGACTGGACGAGGGTTCGCTGCGCTGAGGCCGGCGTTTGCCCAACGTTCCCTGTCTGACAGGGTGCATTTTGTTTTTCAGTATATATTTATTGTTTTTCGATAAAAATATATTGACAAACGGGATAATCTGCTTTATCATAGCTGTCATAAGGGAGTGGTATTCTTGTCCAATCGACGGCTTGTGCGCGTTTTATCAATCTGCATTTTTGCGCTGTTTATTCTCAATATTCTGCTCATTCCCCTTGTCCCGGCGCTTGTCATGCTGGGGCGCGAGGGTAAGCCCGTCCTTCTGGAGCTTATCGATCTGTTTACCCCTCCGGCCGAGGGTGTCGAACCCCTATTTGAATTTGCGCCGCTTTTCTGGCTGCTGATTCTGACGCTGGCCGCGTGGGAAAGCGCGTATCACGCGGTGCTCAGCATTTTTCTGATGGTGTGCGGCGTATGTACCGCCGTCATCCTGTGGCAGGCGCGGCGGGTTCTGCGAACGCTGACACAGGGCGCGCCCTTTCAGCGCTGCAACGTGCAGGCGCTGCGCATTTCGGCGATATGCTGCTTTGCTATCTCGGGCATGGCCTTGATCCGGCTGGTTTACAGCTGCTTTTTCTACGCCAAATCCATAGCGCCGGTCTTTTCCTACAACGGGCTGTTTGTGCCCGTCTTCCTGCTGGGCGGGCTGCTTTGTCTCGTCATGTCCTCGCTGTTCGGCCAGGCGGCCGAGCTGCGCGAGGAAAATGACCTGACCATTTAGGGGGGCGCCTTCATGCCGATACTTATCAATCTGGACGTTATGATGGCCAGGCGCAAAATGAGCCTAAACGAGCTAGCCGCGCGCGTCGACCTGTCCCTGGCCAATCTGTCCATTTTAAAAAACAACCACGCCCGCGCCGTGCGCTTTACCACGCTGGACGCGCTGTGCCGCGCCCTGGACTGCCAGCCGGGCGACATCCTGGAATACGTCCCGGAGGAGGAAGAAAAATGAGTATCCGTTTGCTTTTCAGCTGGGGCCTTGTCGCCCTGTTCGCGCTGCTGTCCCTGCTGATACCCCGCGAGCTTTTGCCGACTGAGGAAATCAATGCGTTTTCCACCTTGGAATCAGTCGACATCTATGCTGGATCAGCGCAGGATCCCGCTGCCCTGTATAACGCCGACGGGGATGTCGTGCTTTTCAACCTCAGCACCGTGTTTTTTTCCACGATGGAGGCCTCCTGGCGCATGGGCGGCGGGGGCAGCCAGCGTGCCGACGGCCAGCCGCTCATGCGGTATGAAAGCCTGGGCGTCTCCCTTGGTATCAGCGGGACGGAGCAGGTGACCGTCTCCGCCTTTGACTCATCCGGCGCTTTGCTGGCACAGGGCAGCTTTGTCCACGATTTTTCTGCCGACCCCCTTGTCCTCGTCCTGCGGGACAGCGAGCAGGGCCTGCCCATCATCGAGCCGTTCGACAACCAGACGCCATGAAGATTTATCTGCTCATTCTAGCCTGCCTGGGCTGTCTGTTCTTTCCCCTCTTCCTCCTTCCGCGCCGCAACCGGTGCGGCCGTCGGATCAAAAGGGCCCTCATCACCCTGCTGCTTACCGACCTGTCCTGCGCCGCGATATCCACCTTATACTGGAGCTTTGACGGTATTTGGGGGTTCTCTTTCCGGCACAACCACGGGCTGGCAGGTGCATACCTGTGCGTCGGCGCCGCCCTGCTGGGACATATTCTGTGGCTGACTGCCTTTATCTGGCCCTTTCAGCACGGGCGGATGGACGCCACCCCTGCGCAGGGGGAAAATGGCGTAAATACGGCGCGGGGGAAACGCCGGAGCAGCTCGTCAAAAACAAGATAGTCCTCGTCATCATCCCAGATCTGGATATTTTTTTGCCGGCAATCCTCCAAGGCCGCCCGCGAAGGGAAAGCGACGTCGCCGATCCACAGCCCGCCGCCCGGGTTGAGACAGGACAATAGGGCGTCGATAAGCCGTGTCTTGTCTTCCCCCTTCAGATGATGCAGAGCGTAGGTGCTGACGATGGCGTCAAAGCGCGCGCCGTTGAGCCCTGGGGGCAGGCCGCAGTTAAAATCCCACTGGATAAGGCGGGCGTAGGGCATCTTCTCCCGCGCCAGGGACAGCATCCCGGCTGAAAAGTCCAGCGCGGTGACAGCACAGCCATCCTGGTACAGCCTGCCGGCCAAAACGCCGGTGCCGACGCCGACATCCAGGACACTGCGCGCCCCGCTTTGCCGTACAGCGGCGTAAATGGCGGCCAGTACATCCCTGTAGCCGGCAAAGGGGTATGTATCCCCTTCATCCGCCAGCCTGACGCTTTTATCATACCCGTCGGCCCAGAGATCGAACCCCTCGCTGTTTAACATGCAAATCCCCCTTTATCAGCAAAGCCGCCCATCCGGGCGGCCTTTTGCTATTTCTTTTCCCAAAGCATGTCGATGTGCAGGACGCCCGTCGAATCATAGGGCTGCGATGTGGCGCGGAAGCCGAGACTCTCGTAAAAGCCCTGTAAATGGGCCTGCGCCATGATGGCGACGGCGCTTTCCCCCAGCGCGACAGCCTGTTCCAGGCCGCGGCGCACCAGCTCGCGCCCCAGCCCAGTCCCGCGGCAGGCGGGCGAGACAACGATACGGCCAAGGTGCATGGGCTCTTCCCCCCTGCGCGGCAGCGCGCGCAGGCAGGCGCAGATTCTCCCCTGTCCGTCTTGGGCGAAAAGGTGCCAGGCACTGCAATCCTCGCCGTCAACATCGAGATAGACACAGCTTTGCTCAACGATAAAGACCTCGCACCGCAGCGCCAGAAGCCCGTAAAGCTCGTCGCGCGTCAGGGCTTCATAATGCTTGCACTGCCAATCCATGTCACAGGCTCATCCAGCCGGCGTCGTTCGGGTTTTTGCGGAAGGCGTGCAGCTTCTTGACGTCGCTTTCGCGGATGGTCCCCTGCTCAAGAGCCGCTTCAATCAAAGCGTCGTAATTGGACAGGGAGACGTTTTTGACCTTTGCCTCGGCCAGCCGATCGATGCCCTTTTGCAGGCCATAGGTGAAGATGGAGGCAATGCCCAGCACCTCGGCCCCCGCGTCCCGCAGGACGTTGACGACATCGATGACGCTGCCGCCCGTTGAAATAAGATCCTCGACGACGACGACCCTCTGCCCCTTTTCCACACGACCCTCGATCTGGTTGTTGCGGCCGTGATCCTTTGCGCTGCCGCGGACATAGGCCATGGGCAAATCCATGATTTCCGCGACTAGCGCGGCATGGGCGATGCCGGCCGTCGACGTACCGGCAACCAGCTCGCACTCGGGATAATGCTTGCGGATATTGTCGGCAATGCCCTGCTCGACGGTGCGGCGGGCCTGGGGATAGGACAGGATCAAGCGGTTGTCGCAGTAAATGGGGGACTGGATGCCGCTGGCCCAGGTGAAGGGCTGGTCGGGGCGCAGGAAGACCGCTGTGATGTCCAGAAGGGTTTTGGCGATGCTCTTTTCCATTTCTCATACTCCTCCCAAAAAGTCGCGGCAGACGCGCTCATACGCCTGCACGGGATCGGGCGCGGCCGTGATGGGCCGGCCGACGACAATATAGTCCGACCCGATTTCACGGGCGCGCTGCGGCGTCGTGACACGGGACTGATCGGCCATATCCCCATCGGGGTAGCGGATGCCGGGTGTGACGCACAGGAATCCCGTCCCACAGGCCGCCTTGACCAGCCCGGCCTCCAGAGGCGAACAGACGACGCCGTCCAGCCCCGCCTCTTTTGCGTTTTTGGCGTAATGGGCGACGGTTTCGCCGATGTCATGCGAGATAAGCAGTTCGCGCTGCATGCGCTCCTGCGAGGTGCTGGTCAGCTGGGTGACGGCGATAAGGGCTGTCCGTTCCCCCCGGCTTCCGGCGTCCAGCCCCTCGCGCGCAGCGCGCATCATGTCGATGGTTCCGGCGGCGTGTACGTTGGTCATGGACACGCCCAGGCGGGCCAGGTTGGCCATGGCTTTCTTCACAGTGTTGGGGATATCATGCAGCTTGAGGTCGAGAAAAACCTCATGCCCGCGCACACGGATTTCGCGCACGATATCGGGGCCTTCGCCGTAAAAAAGCTCCATCCCGATTTTGACATAGGGCTTTTTGCCCTGGAACCTGTCCAGGAAGGCCAGGGTGTCGGCCTTGTCCTTAAAATCGCAGGCGATGATGACGTCTCTGTTCATTTGTGTGCCCTCCCTATGATTTCTTGCAGCGAGGAAATGCCGTACTGCGCCATTTTTCCGGGCAGTTCGTCGATGATGCGCTTGCAGGCCCACGGGTCGACGAGGTTCTGCGCCCCGACCTGCACGGCCGAAGCGCCGGCTGACAGCATTTCGATGACGTCGTCGGCCGCGGCGACGCCGCCGACGCCAATGATGGGCAGCCCTGTCGCCTGATACGCCTGATAGACCATGCGCACGGCGACCGGCTTAACAGCCGGGCCGGAAAATCCGGCGGCACCGGTCGACACCACGGGCTTTCCGCTGCGCGGATCGATGACCATGCCCAGAAGGGTGTTGATGAGCACCAGGCCGTCGGCCCCGCCCTGCGCGCAGGCGCGGGCGATGGATACGATATCGGTGACGTTGGGCGACAGCTTCATATAGACCGGCTTTTTACAGCGGGCCTTGAC
>CAJMOV010000132.1 GCA_905215125.1 uncultured bacterium
GTTGCCGACCGCAACAACGCAGAACAGCGACATCTGCTCGCCCCTGCGGGCGGAAAAGCGCAGGTCGACGGCGACGCAGGGCGGCTCGGGCTCGGACTTATAGATGCGCTGGGCCTCCTGGTACAGCGCGCGGGCTTCGCGGGCGTTCTGCTCGTCGCGCACGCCGAACATGTACGGGCCCTTTTTGCCCGTCAGGTAACCGTCGGTAAAGCCGTCGCGCGAAAAAACGGCGCGCAGCTTCTGCATATCCTCGCGGGAGGGCTCGCGCCCCTCGCGCACGGCGTCCTTGTAGGCTTTGGTCGCCAGGGCGACATATTCCGGCCGCTTCATGCGGCCTTCAATTTTCAGGCATTTGACGCCGGCCTGCGCAAGGGCCTGCAGGTGCCCGTCGGCGCTTAAATCCTTCAGGCTGAGCAGGGGCTTGGGGCTGTCGCCAAAAAAGGAATAGGGCAGACGGCAGGGCTGGGCGCACATCCCCCGGTTGCCCGACCGGCCCCCGATGGCGGCCGACAGGTAGCACTGCCCGCTGTAGCACATGCACAGCGCCCCGTGGCCGAAGACCTCCACTTCAATGGGCGCATTTTCCGCGATAAAGCGAATTTCACTGAGCGGCAGCTCGCGCGCCAGCACCACGCGCGTCATCCCCAGCTTGTGGGCGGCCAGCGCGCCGCCCAGGCTGTGGACCGACATCTGCGTCGAGCCGTGCAGCGGCAGGTCGGGCGCCAGCGCCCTGCACATGCGCGCCATGCCGAGATCCTGGACGATGAGCGCGTCGGCCCCCAGCTCGTTCAAACGCAGGATAAAGGCCTTTGCCTGCAAAAGCTCGCGGTCGGTGACCAGCGTGTTGACGGTGACATAGGTCCTAACGCCCCGCAGCCGGCAATAGCGGAAGGCGGCGGCCAGCTCATCCTCGGAAAAATTTTTGGCCCCGCGGCGTGCGTTAAAGCTGCCCGCGCCGAAGTAGACGGCGTCAGCCCCGGCGCGCACGGCGGCCTGCATCGCTTCAAACGAGCCTGCGGGGCTTAAAATTTCAAGCGGCATCGGATACACTCCCGGATAGCAGTTTGGAAAACCCTCACTGGCTCTGTTTTTCCTTCTTAAGCCGGGCGATTTCAGCGCGCAGGGCGCTGTTTTCCTCGGCATAGTCGCGGATTTGGCCGCGCAGCCCTTCAGAGGAGGCCTGGGCCTTATAATAGAGATCGGCGACGTTCAGGCAGGCCAGGACGGCGCAGTCCAGCGTCCCCATCGGGCCGGAGGCTTTGACCTCGGCTATCTTTTCATCGACCAGGGCGGCGGCTTTGCGGATGTAGCCTTCGTCTTCCTGGGCGACGATGGTATAATTTCTGTCGTCAATGGTGACGACGACGCGGTTCAGCATACGAAAAACCCCCTTCCGGCGGCCCTTGCGGCCGCGCGAATTGACAGAAACTCAGTTTATCCCTATGATAGCATAAATTAGCCGCGTTTAAAACGGCTTACACAATTTATTCACATTTTTTTGCCTTGTTTTGTCGATCCCCCGATGATACAATACGGTTAATGAAGGAGGCGGCCTATGGAAATCGAACACAAATTCGCGCCTGTGCCCCCGGGCGGCTTTGAAAAGCTGGCGCAGGACGGGGCGCTCGCCCCCTATCTGGGACAAAGGCGATCCCTGCAGCTGCGCGCGACGTATTACGACGTGCCCGGCGGCGCGCTGCGTCGCGCCGGCTTCATGCTGCGCCTGCGGCAGGAGGGGGACAAATCCCTCTGCTGCTTAAAGGGCCCCGCCGGGGCGGACGGCGCGCGGCTGGAGCTGGAGGCGGAAGCCTCCGCCATTGAGGATGGGCTGGCCGCCGTCCTGGCCATGCCCGACTGTCCGCCTGAAGCGGCCGATCTTCTGCGCGCGCTGCGCCCCGTGCCGCGCTGCGCCGCCGCTTTCACACGCACATCGGCGCCATATGACGATGGGGGGCTGGCCTTCGTCCTGTGCCATGACGTGGGGCAGGCGGAGGGGGGCGGCCAAGTCTCCCCCATCGACGAAATCGAGCTGGAGTACCAGACAGGCGACCTTGCGCGCTTTCAGGCGCTGTGCGCGGCGCTGGCCGCCCGTCATGAGCTGCTGGAAAGCCGCATTACCAAGGCAAAGCGGGCCTTTGCCCTGTTGGAGGAATGAGAATATGAGCGAAAAACGCGGCGTCAATCCCTTTTTCATCGGGGCGGAATTCCTGGAATACTGCATCAGAAAAGGCTATTTGGAGTTTGTTCTGGACGGGGACAAGCGCGTGCATTATTATGTCACAGACGCGGGACGCGACGTGCTGACGGGCACGTTCGGCTTCAGTCTGGACAAGCCGTGCGCCTATGAACGCGACGAGGGCTGAGCCGCGCAGGCGGCTTTCCGCCAACCAAAGGCTGCTCGTTCTGGCGGGCGGCCTTTTGCTGTTGACCGGGGCGATGCGCCTTTTGTGCGGCGCGTCAAGCGGGGCGCTGGGCTTTTTCCGCGCGCTGGCGCTGTGCCTTTCCGCCCTGTGGGGCGGGCTGTGGGGGCTTGTGCCCACACCGCTTTCGGAAATCCTTCTCATTTTGGCCGTCGTCTGCGGGCCGATGCTGCTCATCGTCTACCTTGTCCGCCGCAGGGGGGCGGGCTTAAAGCGGCTGCTGTGCGCCCTGTGTGCTGCGGCTGGATCGCTGCTGCTTACCTTCCAGCTTTTATTTGGCGTACATTACCAGGCGCCTTCCCTCGCCAGCCAGCTGGGTTTTTCCGTGCGGGAATACACAGTGGATGAGCTGCGCGACACGACGGCGTGGCTGGCCGAGCAGGTCAGCGCCCTGGCGCCCAACGTGCCCCGCGGCCAAGACGGTGTGTGCGACTTTGGATCCTTTGACGAGCAGATACAGGCCGTCGCGCTGGCCTATGACGCCCTGGCGGCGCAGTATCCCGTCTTTGACACGCCGACAAGGTCGGTGCGCCCAAAGCCGGCGCGGCTGCTGTCCGTCGTCATGTCCTACCTGGGGATTACGGGCTATTACTTTCCCTTCACCGCCGAGCCGGTTGTCAGCATCGACAATGTGCAGACCCATCTGCCGTCGACCATCGCGCACGAATGGGCCCACGCCCGCGGCATCGGGCCGGAAGCGGAATGTAACTTTACCGCCTTTCTTGCCTGCACGGCATCGGAGGATGTGCGCGTGCGCTATTCGGGCTATTTGACGGCTTATATATACGCATCCAACGCATTGTATACTTATTCATATGAAGAGGCCCAGGAAATTTCCGCTGCCCTGCATGAGCAGGCCAAGGGGGATATCCGGACGCTCAACGCCCACTGGGCCCAGTATGAAACGCCTGTACAGGAGGTCGGCGAGGCGGTTAACAACGCTTACATCCGAGCCACCGGCCAGCCCGACGGGGTTCGCAGCTATGGTCAAATGGTCGATCTGCTCATATCTTACCGACTGGCAAGCTGAAATTTTATACAGTTTCATATCGGTTTTGGTATTGAATAAATAACCGTATTTTCGTATAATAATACCATTCCAAAGAAAAGGGAGACCGAACCGAATGAAACATCATAAGAAAATCGCCTGTGCGCTTTTGTTCGCATTGACCCTGTTTTCCCTGGCCGCATGCAGCGATTCCGAGAAAGGGGACGGCGATACGCTGATCCTCGGCACCTCGGCCGACTACCCCCCGTATGAATTCCATGTCCTCGACGAAAACGGCGAGGATCAAATCGTCGGCTTTGACATCGCGCTGGCCTACCAGATCGCCGAGGATATGGGCAAGACGCTGGTCATCAAGGACATGGCCTTTGAATTTGTCGAGCAGGAGCTGCAAAACGGCACCGTCGACATGGTTCTGGCCTGCATCGCGCCGACGCCCGAGCGCTTGAAGGTCGAAGATTTTTCCGACATTTACCGGGAAGATCCCGCCCCCATCATGGTTGTTCGCGCCGAGGATGCCGACGTCTACACTTCTATCGAAAGCATGGCGGGCAAGACCATCGGCGTGCAGACGGCGACGACCAAAAAGGATCTGATCGTCGAAAGCATGCCCGATTCCCACCTGCTTGAGCTGGCAGGCGTGCCCGAGCTCATCAACAACCTGCTGTCCGGCAAATGCGACGGCGTCTTTTTAGACGGCGGCGTCGCCTTGGACTACATTGGCAGCAACGACGAGCTGGCCGCGGCCGAGGGCATCGAGATCGGCGAGGGAGACAAGATGGCCGTCGCCGTGCAGAAGGACGACCCCAAGGGCCTGCTGGAAAGCATCAATAAGACCATAGCTGAGTGTAAGGAAAACGGCAAGCTCGACGCATGGTACGCCGAGGCGCAGGAGCAAAGCGCCCTGGCTGCTGAGTAAAGGGACGTGACGGCTGTGACCCCGCTGATGCTGTCCAGCATGCTGGATTTCTCCTTTTTGCCCAAGTATGCGCCCTATTTCATCAAAGGGGCTGAATACACCCTGATTCTGTCGGCCTGCGCCGTTTTCCTGGCCGTCGTCCCCGCTTTTGCTTTGGCCCTGATGCGGCTGAGCAGACGCCGTGCGCTGCGGCTTATCTCTGGGGCCTATATCGCCCTGTTCCGCTCGACCCCCATGCTGGTACAGCTGTCCATCGTCTACTTTGGCCTTTTCGGGGCCGTCAAGCTGCCCAGCGTCTATCTGTTCGGCTTTATCAACGCCGCCATGTTTGTCCCCGGCGTTGTAGCGCTTGCCCTCAACAGCGCCGCCTATGTCGCCGAAATCTTCCGCGCCGGCATCCTGGCCGTCGACCAGGGGCAGACAGAAGCGGCTCGCAGCCTGGGCCTGACGCAGGGGCAGGCCATGCGGCTGGTCGTTTTGCCCCAGGCCGTCAAAAACGTCCTGCCGGCACTGGCGGGGGAGCTGGTCACCATGATCAAGGAATCCTCCATCTGCGGCACCATTATGGGTATACAGGAACTGATGTGGGGGGCCAAAACGGTTGCGGCGACAACCCATCTGCCCCTTTCGCCCTACCTGCTGGCCGCCGCCGTCTATTTCTGCATCAACTTCCCGGCCGGCAAAGCCGTCGAAGCCCTGGAAAGGAGGATGCGCCGTGGCGACGTCCGCTGATCCCATTTTGCAGGTGCGCCATGTCACCAAGCGCTTCGGCCGCTGCGTCACGGCGCTGCGCGACTGCTGTCTCCGCATTTTCCCCGGCGAGGTCGTCGTCATCGTCGGTCCGTCCGGCTCGGGCAAGTCGACGCTGCTGCGCACCCTCAACCTGCTTGAAAGGCCGACCGAGGGCCAGGTCGTTTTTGAAGGGCGCGAGCTCGGCGCCAAGGGCTGCGACATCGACGCGCTGCGCCGCCGCATGGGCATGGTTTTTCAGCACTTCAACCTGTTCCCTCACATGACGGTGCTCAAAAACCTGACGCTGGCCCCCATAACGGCCAAAGGCGTCCCACAGGACGAGGCCGAAGAAAAGGCCCTGCGGCTTTTGGCTTCCGTCGGGCTGGGCAAAAGGGCAAACGCCTATCCCATCCAGCTTTCAGGCGGGCAGAAGCAGCGCGTCGCCATCGTCCGCGCCCTGTGCATGGATCCTGACGTCATGCTGTTTGACGAACCCACCAGCGCCCTCGACCCCGAAATGGTCGGCGAGGTGCTGGGGGTCATGCGCGGCCTTGCGCAAAGGGGCATGACCATGGTCGTCGTCACCCACGAAATGGGCTTCGCCCGCGAGGTAGGCACCCGCGTGCTCTTTATGGACGACGGGCAAATCCTGGCCGACGCCCCTCCCGACGAATTTTTCGCCCATCCACCCCACCCCCGCCTGTGCGATTTCCTCTCTAAAGTGTTATAGCCTATCAGAAAGCCGCCCCGCAGGGCGGCTTTTCTCTTACAGGAAAGCGGCTGTCAGCAGCATGAGGGCAAGGCCAGCCAGGTTGACGAGAAGGAAAACGGCCATGTACCGCCC
>CAJMOV010000133.1 GCA_905215125.1 uncultured bacterium
GAGCTCGATAAGCCGAGTCCTTGACGGCATGGGTCAACGCCCTGCGGCGCTCCAGCTCTCCGCCGCTCCAGCCTTCCTGCGCGCTGGCCGACGTGCTCAGTCCGCCTCGGCGCACAGTACAGTGAACCGCCACCCTATTCCCATCCATTTCAGCATGGGATAGGATAAAATCCACCCCGCCAGGGGGCGGCGTCTGGGCGCTGACGTGTTCCTCATCGGGCAGCAGGCTGATGAGCAGCTCCTGCAAAGCGGTGCCGCGGTCGTGTCCCTCCAGAAAATAGATCATTTGCGCAGCGCTTCCTGCATATAGGGGTTGCTGCGGCGTTCCTCCTCCAGCGTCGTCGCAGCGTCGTGCCCCGGCAGGACACGGTAATCGCCGTCCAGCTCTGCGATGCGCCTGAGCGAGGACAGCATATCGTCAAAGCTGCCCCCCTCCAGGTCGCAGCGGCCGCAGCAGCCGCGAAAGAGGGTATCGCCGCTGAAAATAACATCTTCTGTGACGAAAATGCAGCTTCCGCGCGAATGGCCCGGCGTGTTGTAAACGGTCAGCTCGGTCTCCCCCAGCGCGATTTTCATGCCGTCCTCCAAATATCCGTCGACCCGCGGCGGGGAATATGGCTCTCGGATGTAGCCGGGATGGGCCGCCTGCTCGGGCGAAAGGAAAAACTCGTCCGCCCTGTGAATCCAGACCTTGGCTCCCGTTGCCTTTTGCAGGGCGGGAACGGCGAGCACATGGTCAAAATGCCCATGGGTCAGCAGGATCATTTCAACCGGGCCGCCGACCTCTTCCAGCTTTTTCTGTATTTTTTCCGTCTGCGCGCCAGGATCGATGACGGCGGTTTTTCCGCTCGCCCCGTCCCGGATTATATAGCAGTTGGTGTGCAGCATGCCGACCGGCAGGTGCGTAATATGCAGCATGGCTTTTTCCTCCTATTTTTTCAGCATCTGCTCGGTGTCCATGATAAGGGTCACCGGCCCGTCGTTAACGTGATCAATCTGCATGTCCGCGCCGAAAACCCCGGTAATGCAGGGCACGCCCAGACGCCCGATTTCTTCAATAAAAAACTCATATAAAGGCACGGCGACATCCGGCTTGGCCGCGTGGAAGAAGTCGGGCCGGCGGCCGCGCGAGCAGTCTGCATACAGCGTGAAGTTGGATACCACCATCATGCTGCCGCCGACATCGGCAATGCTTTTGTTCATCTTTCCGTTTTCATCCTCAAAAATGCGCAGCGCGGCGCATTTTTCTGCAAGATAGGTACATTCGCGGCGACTGTCCTCGCCGCCAACCCCCAGCAGAACCAAAAGCCCTCTGCCCATTTCGCCGCGGCTTTGCCCGTCGGCCGTCAAGGAAGCGCGCGACACGCGGATAACAACAGCTCTCATGCTTCAGACCCCGTTTCTTTTTTTTCCTGTATATTCCGTTTAACGTCAACAACACCCTGGCAGCGCTTGACGCGGGTGATAAGAAAATCCAGCTGCTCCCGCCCCGTCACAGTGACGGTAAGATACAGGATGGTCTGGCCCTCGCCGTCGTCCCGCGCGCTCATCTCTGTGACGTTGACCTTTGCATTGCTGAACACCGTGATAACATCGGCCAAAATACCGACGCGGGTGCGCGTATAGACCCGAAGCCCCGTCTGATAGCGGTGCTTTTCCGTATAGTCCCATTCTGTACGGATCCAGCGTCCGGCTTCTTCGTTGTTCTTCCTGCCGCTGATGACATTGGGGCAGTCGGTGCGATGGATGGAAACGCCGTAGCCGCGCGTGATAAAGCCGATGATGCCGTCGCCAGGGATAGGGGTGCAGCATTTGGCGAACTTGACCAGGCAGTTGTCCAACCCTTCGACGACGACGCCGGTGTCCCCGATGGCCTTGGGCTTCTGCGGCTGGATGACGGGCTTGCCGGCCGCGTGCTTTTCGCGGTTGAGACGGTTGACCTCCTCCTTGACCTTGATGGCGACGCGGGAGACGGTGACGCCGCCGTACCCGATGGATGCGTACAGCTCTTCCGTATTGGGGAAATTGAGACGCTTGAGCACGGTATTGCAGATTTCTTCATTGTGAAAATCGTCAAGCAGCAGGGCCGAGCGCAGCTCGCGCTCCAACTCGGTCTGGCCGCGCTCAATGTTTTCCTCACGACATTCTTTTTTAAACCACTGCTTGATTTTATTGCGCGCCTCAGCCGTTTTGACCATTTTGAGCCAGTCGCGTTTCGGCCCTTCCGTCGTCTTGGAGGTGATGATATCCACAATTTCTCCGCTTTTCAGCGTGTAATCAATGGGCACAATACGTCCGTTGACCTTAGCCCCCGTCATGCGGTTGCCGACGGCGGAGTGAATCGCGTAAGCAAAATCAATAGGGTTGGCCCCCTGCGGCAGGTTGATGACGTTTCCTTTCGGTGTAAAAACAAATACCTCGTCTGCAAACAGGTCGACCTTGATGTTTTTGATAAAATCCTCGGCGTCGGTGTCCTGCTGGGATTCCAGCAGCTGACGCACCCACGCAAAGGCCTCTTCCTTCTGCTTGCCGCTCAGGCCGTCCTTGTACTTCCAATGGGCGGCAATGCCGTACTCAGCACTTTGATCCATGTCCTCGGTACGGATCTGTACCTCAAAGGGGATGCCTTCCCGTCCGATAACGACGGTGTGCAGCGACTGGTAGCCATTGGGCTTTGGCGTGCTGATATAGTCCTTAAACCGTCCCGGCACCGGACGGTATATGTCGTGAATCAGCCCCAGGACGTTATAGCAGTCGGCAATATCCCTGACAATGACGCGCACGGCGCAAATGTCGTAAATCTCAGAAAAGGACAGGTTCTGGCCATACATTTTGCGGTACAGGCTGTAAACGTGCTTGAGCCGCGCCTTGATACGGCAGGAAATACCCGACTGCTCCATACGCTGCACAATGGTTTTCTGCACGGTCTCAAGGAAGTTGCTGAAGGCGACGCGCCGCTCGTCCAGATAGCTGGTGATTTCGGCGTACCCGACCGGGTCGAGATATTTAAGCGACAGATCCTCCAGCTCCCACTTGACGTTCTGCATCCCCAGACGGTGGGCCAGCGGCGCGTATATCTCCATGGTCTCCAGCGCCTTCTCCCGCTGCTTCTTCGGGCTTAAATACTGGAAGGTGCGCGCGTTGTGCAGCCGGTCTGCCAGCTTGATTAAAATGACGCGGATGTCCTTGGCCATGGCCACAAACATCTTGCGCAGGTCTTCCATCTGCTCTTCTTCCTTCGAGCTGTACACAATCCGGCCCAGCTTGGTAACCCCTTCCACCAGGTTGGCGACCGACGCGCCAAACTCCTTTTCGATCATCTGGAAGGTTGCCGGCGTGTCCTCTATGCAGTCATGCAGCAGCCCAGCGACGATGGAATCGACGTCAAGCCCCATATCGTCCAGCAAAACAGCCGTTTCAACCGGGTGGACAATATACGGTTCGCCGCTTTTTCTCCGCTGATCGCCGTGGGCTTCGGCTGCGTAATGAAACGCCTTTTCGATCCGCGCCGCATCGTCCGGCGCGTGATGGCTTTTCATTTTTTCAATTTTTTCGGTAATCTCTTTGCTTAAATTACTACAATCCATAGCATTTACCCCCGAAAAAACTCCACTGACGCTCAGCTGCAGCGCAGCTGGCTCAAACGTTTAAGAATGGCCGATCCATTGATATCAACCTTGCCTTCGCTGGGCAAAACGCGGATGGCCAAATCCTCTTCCGTCCCCTGCTTTTCAATGATGGAAAACTCATCAAAAACATCGAGACAGACAAGCAGGCGCCCCAGATTCATATAAGGGCGCGCCTCATAGCGTATTTTTCGATACAGCGTTCGCGCCGGCGCGCGCAGCATGCCGTCCTCTGCATTGGCGCGCACATGACGGAAAACGGCGACAAGATCCTCCCGCGTCGGGCTGAGCTGTTCAGCCTGCCGGGCAGTGACGTCCTGCCCCCGGCAAAACTGGCGGTATGTCTCAAAATCCGCATCGTCAGCGCGCGCTTCCCGCCGGGACCACCGCGCGTCCTTGATAACAAGCTGGATGCTTTCCCTGCCCTTGTAACGGTTTATCTCTGCGGCAAAGGCAACGTCGAGCCTATCCCCCCGGACAAAGGCGCAGGTGCGCACCCCAACCCCGAAGGCAAAGGCATAAAAAGACTTATTCCCCTTGGACAGCAGCATTTTGACATGCCTGTCGTTGCTGATGGGAGTCAATTCCTCGACTGTGACCTCCTCCATGGCAAAACAGGGTTGGGCGTTGCCCATACCAGCCGGTTCGAGTACCGAGAGCCCTGCAATTTCATTCATCGTCAGCTCGCCCGGCTCGACCAGGCAGTCGATATTGATGCTGGGTACAACGGCTTCACCTGCACATTCCTCCTCGGCCAGCGCTTCCATCGCTTCGCGGAAGGCCTCCAGCTGCCCGCGCTGAATGGACAGGCCGACGGCCAGCTCATGTCCGCCGTATTTTTCGAGGAAGCGAGCGTTCTTCTCTAACGCGCTGTACAGGTTAAAGCCCTGGATACTGCGGCCTGAGCCCTTGCCGCTGTCCCCTGTCATGGAAATAAGGACGCAGGGCGCGCCGTAGCGGTCACTCAACCGGGACGCGACAATGCCGACAACGCCGTTATGCCAGTCGTTGCCCCACAGCACCAGCGCGCGGCGCTGGTGCCGGCGCGGATCCTGCTCAAGATAAGCGACAATCTCCTGAAAAATACGGTTTTCTTCCTCCTGCCGCGCGCGGTTTAGATCGCACAGCGTCTGCGCAAGCTCAAGCGCTTCCTCCCGGCTGTCGGTCAGGAAAAGGCGCGCGGCGCTGGCTGCGCCGCCCATGCGTCCGGCGGCGTTGATGCGCGGCGCCATGACAAAACTGACGGAGTTGGCCGTCAGCGGCTTGGCGTCCAGCCCCAGCACATGCTGGAGGGCGCGCAGCCCGGGGTTTTTGGTTTTTTCCAACACCCGTAATCCGCAGGAGACAATGGCCCGGTTCTCGTCGACCAGCGGCATGACGTCGGCAATGGTGCCGACGGCGACGATGTCTCCGTATTCTACAAGCATTTCTCCGGCGGGACGCTTTTCCATCGCGCAAATCAGCTTAAAGGCGACGCCTACTCCGGCCAGCTCGCGGAAGGGGTAACCGCTGTCCGCCCTGCGCGGGTTGACGACGGCGTCGGCGTCGGGCAGGATGTCCTTACATTCGTGGTGGTCGGTAATGACGACGCGCATCCCCAGTCCATGGGCATATTCTGTTTCCTCCAGCGCCGTAATGCCGGAGTCTACAGTGATGAGCAGAGTACACCCCTCCCCATGCAGCTGGTCGATGGCGGCCGTGTTCAGCCCATACCCCTCCCCCAGGCGGTCGGGAATATAATAGACACATTCCACCCCCCGCATGCGCAGATAGCGGATAAGCATACAGGTGGACGTCACCCCGTCGACATCATAATCGCCGTAAACGGCGATTTTCCCGCCCGATGCGATGGCAGCTTCAATTTCAGCTACCGCCTTGTCCATGTCAGCCAGCAGAAAGGGATCGTGCAGACGGGCGCAGGAAGCGTCGAGAAAGCCCTTTGCCCGTTCCGGCGTATCAAGCCCGCGTGCCGCGAGGACGCGCGCCGCAAGCCGGGGCAGCCCGAGACTCTCCTGCAATTCGGCCGCCTGCCGCGGCCGTTCCGCGGCGATGTTCCATTTTTTCTTTTTCATTCCTATCTCCATTGTTACTTTTATTAAAAAAGATTATAGCAAATTGGGTGAACATATACAAGGCACCCTGGCCAAAAATCTCAGGAAGGGATTTCTTTTTCTCCAAATCAGCTTTTCGAAAATCGCACAACCGCTTTATTCCTCCTTATCGAGACGCAATGCAGGCCTCTCCCTCCGCAAGCGGACAGGTTCCGGCGCGAAAG
>CAJMOV010000134.1 GCA_905215125.1 uncultured bacterium
TCCTCCTGAGGGTGAATACGTTATTGCCGTTCAGAGACGTCGGCCGCTGCGTCCGGCTGCTCTGCAGCGCCCGTAGTGGGCTGTCCGGACGGCTGCTGTGCGGCAGTGTCGCCTGCTTCGTTCTGCTGATTCGGCTGTGTGCCGGTATTGGATCCCGTATTGTCAGACGGCGGTTCGACCGCTTCGGATGGAGCGTCGGGCTCCTGCGTTTGTCCGTCTGGCGTTTGGGCATCCCCGGTGCTTTGACTGTCGTCGGGGTTTTGGGGGTCATCCTGGGCACCGGTCTGCGAATCGTCAGGATCCTGCGGCGTATCCGTAGCGTCTGTATTGCCTGAGTCGCCTGGATCCTGCGGTACTTCAGGGGTATCCGGCACGGAAGGCTCGTCACTTGTCTCTGGCGGCTCATCATCCTCACCGCTGCCAGACGACACCTCAACCGGTTTGCTGGTGGGATAAGAGCTGGCGTCGATGAGATTAAGATCAGTGATAGGTTCGTTATACGGGTTTAGCTTATTGTTGACCATTTCCAGAATGCCGGCCTCATCGGGAACGTAATAGGACTGCATATGGCCGTAATCCGCTTCCCACAAATACTTTGCCCCGCCGGGCAGAATATCCATTTCAATGGATCCCGGTTCGAGCTTGAGCGCCTGAATTCCCAGCCACATCAGCTCGCCCATCGGCATATCAGTTTCAGTATTGTTCAAAATAGCCGAAGCAATGTCAGAGATTTTAAGCAGGTTGCTGGGGCTGAGCAGCTGGGAAGCCACTGCCTGAATAAACTCCTGCTGGCAGGCGATACGCTCAATATCGCCGCCGGGATAGCCGCCGGGCACGCCGGGGTTATTCTGCCGAAAGCGCATAAGCTGAAGCGCCTGACTGCCGTCCAACGTTTGCAGGCCGGGTACAAGATCGATATACAGATCCTGCGTCGGATCGGTGTACAGCATCCGCACCGGCACGTCGAACTCGACGCCGCCAATGGCGTTGACCAGATCCTCAAACCCCTGAAAATCAACCACAACAGTGCGATCAATGCGGAAGCCGAGCAGCATCTGCAGCTCCTCGCGCAGCTGCTCTACCCCGCCATTGAAGGCGCCATTGATCTTCTTGATGCTGCGTTTGACGTTGGACATGGTATCGCGGGGTACGTTGACCATGTTGATTTTCTGATTTTTAACGTCATAAGCTGCGACGATAATGGTGTCGGTGCGCGTCCCATCCTCGTCGGTACCGCACAGCAGGAAGGTATAGAAATCCTCCTTGCGGGTCATGTTTTCATCCTCAACGAAGGGCTGAATCAGCTCCCCTTCGTAATAATCGCGGCCTTTTTCCGGCTCATCCTCCTCGGCGGGCTGATTGGCCGCCGGCTTGTCGATATCAGGCGGCTTAACGGTAGCGCGCCAGATAAGTACGCCGATTAGAACGGCCAGCGCGACGCCGGCCAGGATGAGCAGCAGCTGACGGCGGCGGGCGATAGCGCTTTTGGGGCCTTTGGCTGGCTTTGCAGGTGCGGGCTGCAGTCTCCGCGGGGTGTGCTCGTTCATTTCCCACTCTCTCTTTTCATCTCTTGCAGAATATAAACGGATTTGGGGTGCGGCTCCTTGCCCGTGTGGCGCAGATACCGGGCGGTCTGCTCCATGCAGGCGATGACGGCGGCGTCTATGTCGCTTGACGCCAGCGCGCGCAGCGCCTTTGCCTCCGCATAGTCGCGGCCCGGCTCGACAGCGTCGGCCACAAAGATAATCTTCCCCAAAAGCTCCAGATTAACAGCCCCCAGCGTATGCGCGCCAATGGCGCGGGCGACGGCGGGCGATACGCCATATTCATGCAGGGCGACGGCGGCCGCCGTTTCCTCGTGCAGCAGGTATGGGTACAGCTCTGGATCGTATTCGTTGATTATATCGTACTTTTTTATGAGATTCAACTGTTCTTTCACCGTAAGCTCCCGCGTACAGTCGTGCAGCAGGGCGGCGGTGCAGGCATCCCCCACATCCTCCCCCCAGCATACAGCGAGCTCGACCGCCGTCTGCTCGACCCCCAGCGTGTGGCGATAGCGCGCCGGCGACAGTGTCAGCGACATTTTTTCACGGATGGCGTCAGGATCAGGCCGGGGCTTGTAAAGGGCGTTGTCCCGGATATAATCGGCCACTGCCTGCGGCAGCAGCTCTCCTCTTCCGCCCATACGGTACTGCGTCGAGCTGATGGGGTAAACGGTGTTGTCGACAATATCGACCTGCGCGCCCAAGCGTCGATGCAGCATCTGCGCCGCAGCGGCGACGTCCCCCGCCTTGCCCGGCTGCCGCATAACGGCGGCCAGACGGCAGCGCGCCGTGATGTCCTGCGGCTGCCGCCAGCGCTCAAAGCTCTCCAGCATGTCGTCGCCAACGATGAGCCACATGGTATCCTCCGGGTATCTGGCTGCGAGGGCGCGCACCGTGTCGACAGTATAGCTTCTGCCGCTGCGCGCAATCTCCATGTCGCTGACTTCGGCATGCGGGATTTCCCGGGCGCACAGCCTCGCCATTCGCAGGCGGTGGACAGGCGGCGGGGTGTTTTCCGGCAGCGTTTTATGCGGCGGCAGCCCGGCAGGGATCAGGATAACCCTGTCCAGCCCCAGCTGCCGCTGTACCGCTCTCGCCGCTTCGACATGCCCGCGATGCGGCGGGTTAAAGGTCCCGCCAAAAATGCCGGTGCGCATACTCACTTGCCCAGATCTATGACCGGCTTCTGCGGGTTTCGCTTATACAGGACAAACCGGCTGCCGATACACTGCACCGGCTCGGCGTCTACCTTCAGGCAAAGCATTTCGCACGCTTCGCGCGCCGTCAGCATGGCGCTTTCCAGCACGCGGCCCTTGATGAGCTCGCGCGCGCGCAAAGCGTCTGCCGCCGACTGGGCGACAGAGTCGGTCACTCCGTCCTTCCCGATTTGGATAATGGTGTCAAGGCCGTTGGCCATCGAGCGCAGAAGCGCCCGCTGTTTGCTTGTCAGCATGTGTCATTCTCACTTCCTGCTTCAGGTTTTATTGCCCCTTCATATTCCAGCGCCGCCATCGCATCGCCCCCGGCAGGACGCCCTTCAGCCGGCGGGAGGGGCCAAGGGCTCGGCTGGCGGACTGCCGGGGACGGATCCGCTGCCAGACGCAGCGCAACCTATGGCGGCGTCAAAGTCCGTTGTACGTTAGCCGGACCTGCCGTTGTTTCATTTTTCCCAGTCCGATAGGCGCAGGCAGTCAATACCTCGCCGCTTTCTCTGCGTGCTTTTGCCCGCTCCTCGTATCAGCGGGAAGCCCGCCAGCGTTCAGGACAGGGACATCCGTCCTTCTTCCCGACTGGCAAACGGCAAGGTCAGGCTGGCGGCAATTCTTTTTTTAGACGTTTGACAAAGGCAAAAAGTGCCCGGCTGCGATGGGAAATTGCATTTTTTCTTTCAGGGGGGATTTGGGCAAAGGTCAGCCCTTCTCCCGGGCTGTAAAAGACGGGGTCATAGCCAAAGCCGCCGTCGCCGCGCGGGGCGCGAAGGATAATCCCCTCGCACTCGCCACGAACCGAAAGCTCTTTTCCATCGGGGAAAACACAGGCGATGGCGGAGACAAAGCGGGCGGTGCGTTTGCCATCGGGCACCCCTTCCATATTTTTGAGCAGAAAAGCGACGCGGTCTGCGTCGCTGCCCAGGCAGTAGCGGGCGCTGCGGACGCCCGGCGCGCCGCCGAGGGCGTCGACAGCCAGCCCGGAATCATCGGCAACAGCGGGCAGGCCGGACAGCGCGCAGGCGGATCGCGCCTTGATGAGGGCGTTTTCCTCAAAGGTCTCCCCCGTTTCCTCCGGGTCGGACGCAATACCAGCCTCACGCAGCGAGACGACCTCATGCCCCAGGCCGGCCAAGATATCTCGCAGCTCGCGCAGCTTTTTTTCGTTGTTGCTGGCCAGCAAAAGCTTCATGCCCGTCACCCGAACAGATGGCCGATGGCCTCGCGCTGCTTGAGCACCAGCTGACGGATGGCGTTCTCCGCCAGGGTGTACATATCATCCAGCTCCTTTTTGCTGAAGGGACGCTCTTCCCCGGTGCCCTGCACTTCGATGAGCTTGCCCTCGTCGTCCATGACGAAATTGAAGTCGACTTCCCCGCCGCTGTCCTCAACGTAATTGAGGTCGACCATGGCGACGTCTTTGACAACGCCGGCGCTGACGGCGGCGACATAGGAATAGAGCGGCAGCTGCTGGAACGCGCCGTCGCGGCGCAGCTTGTCCAGTGCCAGAACCAGCGCGCAGAACCCACCGGTGATGCTGGCGCAGCGGGTACCGCCGTCAGCCTGGATGACGTCGCAGTCAATGGTGATGGTGCGCTCGCCCAGCCGGTCCAGATTGGTGACCGAGCGCAGCGCGCGGCCGACCAGGCGCTGGATTTCCGCTGAACGCGGGGCCAGCTTGAGCCGGTGGACGTCGCGCGGGGTGCGGTTCTGGGTGGCGCGGGGCAGCATGGCGTATTCCGCCGTCACCCAGCCGCGGCCCTGCCCCTTCATAAAGGTGGGGACAGTGTTTTCCACTGTCGCGTTGCAGATGACTTTTGTGTTGCCGCATTCGATGAGCACCGACCCTTCAGGATAAGCGATAAAACCGGTGGTGATTTTCACCGGCCGCAGCTCAAAAACCTTGCGGCCATCCTGTCTTGCCATGATAAAGCACCTCTGTTTCTGTTTTATTCAAAGAAGGCGCGGACAAACTCGCGCGCGTCAAACTCCAGCAAATCGTCGGCCCCTTCACCGACGCCGATGTACTGCACCGGCACCGAAAGGCGGGCCGAGACGTTGATGGCAATTCCCCCCTTGGCCGTGCCGTCCAGCTTGGTGATGACGACGCCCGTCAGCCGGGCCGCTTCGTTGAAGGCGTCGGCCTGGTTGACGGCGTTCTGCCCCGTCGTGGCGTCGAGGACGAGCAGCGTCTCGCGGTCGGCGCCGGGCAGCTCGCGGTCGATGACGCGGTTCATTTTGTTCAGCTCGTTCATCAGGTTCTGCTTGTTGTGCAGCCGCCCCGCCGTGTCGCAGATGACGACGTCGATCCCACGCGCCTTAGCGGCGGCAATGGCGTCAAAAATGACGGCGGAAGGGTCGGCCCCTTCGCCGTGGCGGACTATGTCGGCCCCGCAGCGCCCGGCCCACACGGCCAGCTGGTCGGCGGCCGCGGCACGGAAGGTGTCGGCCGCGGCGAACAGCACCCTTTTGCCCTGGGCGGTCAGCTTCTGCCCCAGCTTGCCAATCGTTGTCGTCTTGCCGACGCCGTTGACGCCGACGACCAAGATGACCGAGGGCCTTGTCTCAAGGCGCAGCCCTTCGTTCTGTGCCATACGGCCGGCCAGGATATCGCACAGGGCGTCGACGACCTGCTCTCGGGTCTCCAGCTTCTCCAGTTTGGCGCGCGAGCGCAGCTCGTCCGTGACCTCTGACGCCAGAGCCGCCCCCATGTCGGCCAGCACCATGGCGTCCTCCAAATCCTCCAGCAGCTCTTCATCGACACTGCGGAAGGTGGCCAGAACGGCGTTGAGCTGCCCGCCTGCCGCCTCCTTGGTCTTTTTAAGGCCCTCGCGTATTTTGTCAAAAAAGCTCATGTTGTCTCTCCTTTTTTACTGGGCTTTCAGCTTGATTTTCTCCTCCACCTCGCCGAGATTGAGGGCGAGCAGCTTGGACACGCCCTGCTCCTGCATGGTGACGCCGTACAGGATGTCGGCCCCTTCCACGGTGCCGGGACGGTGGGTGATGACGATAAACTGCGTCTCCGTGCACAGCGTGCGCATGTACCGGATGTAGCGCAGGAC
>CAJMOV010000135.1 GCA_905215125.1 uncultured bacterium
CTCCCAGCCGGGAAAGCGATTTTCCGAAGCCGGTAAGCCTCGGCATGCGGTACTTGGAAAAGCCCGGTGTATCAGCTACCATGCCGCCGCCCGGCCGGGGGATAAGCTCTACATGGCGCGTCGTGTGCTTGCCGCGGCCGATTTTCCCGCTGATCCCCCCAGTCGTCAGAGAAAGGCCGGCCAACCGGTTGAGCAGACTGGACTTTCCGACGCCGGAATTCCCAGTAAAGCAGGATACGCAGCCGCGCAGCAGGGCGGATACCTCTGCGCATCCTTCCCCTGTTTCGGCGCTGACGCGGTAAACGGTAAACCCGGCCAGACGATAGGCGGCAAGCAACGTGCCGTTTTCCGCAAGATCCGATTTGTTAAGCAGGATGACCGGCTTTATCCCCTGCTGCTGTGCGATAACCGTTACCTTGTCGATAAGATACGGATCTGTGACCGGCGGCGCTTCAGAGGCAACAATAAACAGCAGGTCGACATTGGAGATCGGGGGACGCACCAGGGCGTTGCGTCGCGGCGCAATTTCCACGACAAAGCCGGTTTCATCCTTTTCCAGCTCGATGCAAACCTTGTCTCCCACCATGGGAGCGCCACCGTCGACCAGGCGCAGACGCCCGCCTGCCTTACATTCCACAACACCGCCGGGCGTCCTGACATAATAAAAGCCGCCGATGCCTTTGATGATAATTCCATTTGCGCTGTCTCTAACCATTAAAACTCTTCACTTGCTTCATAGGTTGTTTGACCGTTTTGAATGATGCGTATAGTATGGCTACCTTCCTCTGCGACGAGAGGAACGAGAATTTCCCCGTCGCTCGACAGGTGCGTCGCATGGTACTGGGTGACGCCGTCAATACGAACCTCAACGTCTATTTCCCCTTCTGCCTGAATGATCTGGAAGGTGATGGTCTTGTTCTTCATCACCGGTTCAGGCGGCTCAGTATTGCGGCTGATTTGCAGATCGACGGTCGTATTTTCCTTGACAGTGGAATTGGCCGGGATAGACTGGAAAATAACCGTACCATCAGGCTCGTCGCTGTCAACATAGACTGGGGTTCCGGGAAGTAGGCCGTTGGCTTTGAGCTTTTCCTCGGCCTGCGCCAGCGTAAGCGTCGTCACATCAGGAACGACGACATCCTTCAGCTCCGGCCCTTTGCTGATGACCAGCACCACCGTATCGCCAGAATTAAGAACGGATCCCTCACCAGGTTCGGTCCTGATGACATAACCGCTTTCCACGTCGTCATTATTTTCCTCCTGCGTAATATAAGTCAGGTTCAAACGGTCAAGTTCTATCTGCGCTTGACGGTATTCCATGCCGACGTAATCGTCCAACGTGACGGTCTTCGGCCCGCGGCTGACGGTAACGGTAATAACGCCGTCCTCCCCAACGGTTCGGCCGGACACCGGGCTTTGTGAAATGATGTTGCCGGCCGGAACATCTTCATCGTAAACCTCTTGTTCAACTTCAATGGTAAAATCAGCCAGCTCGGGATCCAACTGTACCGCTTCCAGCGATAGGCCGACAAGCGGCGGCGCTTTAAGCTGCTCTACCTCTTCTCCGCCGAAGGGATTGATAACGGAAAAAACAAAATAAAGCGCGCCCACAATGAAGATACCGACAGAGACCAGGCTGAAGATCAGGGTTGTTTTGACAGAGGACTTGCGCCCGCCCTGCGGTTCGTCGTCTCGCTTCCCTGCGGCCTGCTGGCTGCGGCTGCTTTCACGCATTTCTCCGGTGTTGGTCAGCTTGCGCGTGGCATCGATTTCCGGTTCATTGTACGGGATCGTCATTTCCTCTTTAGAAAGCTCGACCGTAAAGGTGGGGTCGTTTTTAAAGCTCTCCAAATCTGCGTACATTTCCCCTGCCGAAGTATAGCGGCGCGATAAGGAAGGACTCATTGCCTTCATGGTGATGGCTTCCAGCGCCTGTGGGATACCGGGTACATAATCCGACGGCGGCAGAGGAATGGAGTTGATATGCTGCAACGCGACTGATATGGCGCTATCCCCTTCAAAGGGCAGGCGTCCGGTCAGCATTTCATACATCACGACGCCGAATGAGTAAATATCAGCGCGGTTATCAATATGGCTTCCCCTCGCCTGCTCCGGCGAGACATAATGCACAGATCCGATGGCTTCGCTGATGTTATCGGTCTTCTGCTGGGCCATGTGGCGTGCGATACCGAAGTCGGCGACCTTGACGGTGCCGTCACGCAGCAGCATGATGTTCTGCGGCTTGATGTCACGGTGAATGACGCCGCGGGAATGAGCATGCTCCAGCGCCTTTGCAATCTGCATGGAAAAGAAAGTGGTCTCCTGCCAAGACAAGGGGCCGCGGCGTGCCAGGTATTCCTTGAGCGTAATCCCTTCAATGAGCTCCATGACAATATAGTCGATGTCTCCCGAGCGGGAAACGTCATAAACCGCGACAATATTGGGGTGAGACAGCATGGCGACCGACTGTGATTCGTCGTGAAAGCGCTGACGGAATTCTCGATCCTGCGCGTACTCATCCTTCAGCACCTTGATGGCGACAAAGCGGTTGAGGCGGTGGCACTTGGCCTTATATACAACGGCCATGCCGCCGATGCCGATCACCTCCAGGATTTCATAACGGTTATCCAGCATCTGGCCTATCAGTTTATCCATTGATTCGCTCTCCTTACAAAGCCACCAAAACGACGGTGATATTATCGTGCCCGCCGCGAGAATTTGCAATCTCAATCAGCGTCTGGCACGCCTTTTCAGGAAGGTCGGACTGAAAAACTTCATAATAAATTTCCGGCTCGCTGACTTCTCCCGTCAGCCCGTCGGTGCACAGTAGGATATACTGCCCGTCTTTACGCGGCACCTGAAAAATATCACAGGTAACACGGCTGCCCACGCCGATGGCGCGGGTGATGACGTTGCGGCTGGGGTGGCGCTGCGCTTGATAAGGCGTCAGCTCCCCCCTTTCCAGCATCTCTCCGACAAGGGAGTGATCCTGCGTAATCTGGCGGATGCCCTCCTCATCAATCAGATAAGCACGGCTGTCGCCGATATTGCCGATGACAAGCTCACTTTTGTCGGCCGCCATGCAGACCATCGTCGTCCCCATGCCTTCTAGATCGGGGCTGTCCTTTGAATGCTGCCATACATCCGTATTAGCCGACTGCATGGCGTCTCTGACGCGCTCTGCCAGCTTTTTTTCAGTTGCAGCGTCCATCACTCGGGCAAAGGCCCGGGTCGCCAAGCGGCTGGCTACATCGCCTGCTTTTGCGCCGCCCATGCCGTCGCATACGACAAAATATCCGGCAATGCCGTCAGGGGAAATTTGAATAAAAAAGGAGTCTTCATTGAGTTTGCGAACCTGTCCGACATGGCTCTCGCCCCAAGCCTTCATAACGTTGTCTCCTTTGCAGCGACTTTTTTTCTCAGCTGTCCGCATGATGCGTCTATATCTCCGCCCAGGCTGCGGCGGACGGTAACGGTAAAACCTTTTCGGGCCAGCGTATTTTGAAAATCGCGGATGCTTTCCCGCGTCGAAGGAACAAGCGGACTGCCTTCGACATGATTGAGTGGGATGAGGTTGATATGGCATGGTAAACCAGCCAGCAGCTTTCCCAGCTGTTCGGCACAGCGCGGCGTGTCATTGACGCCGCGGATCATGGCGTATTCGAAGGATATACGCCGCCCCGTC
Organism: uncultured bacterium; assembly: GCA_905215125.1. Lineage (GTDB taxonomy): Bacteria > Bacillota > Clostridia > Oscillospirales > Butyricicoccaceae > Ventrousia. The sequence continues at coordinate 3,686 of CAJMOV010000135.1, forward strand.
TGCTCAAAATACCGGCGGCAGGCGGGAAGCAGCTGCTCAAGAGGATAAGCCTTATTGACTGGCATCAGCCTGTCCCGTATGGCGTTAGTCGGCGCATGCAGGGATACCGAAAGAGTAAGCTGAAGCTTTTGCGCAGCCAGGGCATCAATTTTAGGAGCCAGCCCACAGGTGGACAGAGAGATATGCCGCATACCCAGATTGAGCCCTTTGGGATGCGTCACAATGCGCAGAAAGGTCAAAACATAATCAAAATTATCCAAGGGCTCACCTGTACCCATTAAGACGATGTTGGATACACGGATTCCCTTGTCCTTCTGGGCCCACAATAGTTGATCGTAGATTTCAGCAGGCGTCAGGTTGCGTGTTTTCCCTTTATCAAAAGAAGCGCAGAATACACAACCCATTTTACACCCGGCCTGGGTGGACAGACAGGCGCTGTATCCATGCTCATATTTCATGAGTACGGTTTCAATGCAGTTCCCGTCCTCCAGCCCAAACAAATACTTTACCGTCCCATCCCGCGCCGATTCCTGTCGGACGAGGATTTCCGGCTTTGTGATGAAGCAGGCTTCCTCCAGACGGGCACGCAGCGCTTTGGAAAGGTTAGTCATTTCATCAAATGCTGTTACGCCCAGGCTGAGCCAGCGAAAAATCTGCTCAGCCCGATAGGCGGGCTCTCCCCAGTCAGAAAGAAGGGCGGCCAGCTCGACAGGATGCAGGGACTTGATGCAAATTTTATTGTCCATATGTATTCACCTTCTCTGTATCTGGGCGTAAAAAAAGCCGTCGGTGCCGTCGATATGCGGCCACATCGTTTTCATTTGTAAAAGCTGATAATCGGCGCGCTGCGCCAGCAGATGACGGACAACGTCTTCATTTTCCGCCTGTCGGACCGTACAGGTGGAATACACTAAGCGGCCGCCTGGTCTGACGTAATGTGCTGCTGTCATTAACAAATCCTTCTGTATTTCAGAAAGGCTTTGCAAATCCTTTTTCTTTTTAAAGCGTATATCCGGCTTTTTGCGAAGGATGCCGAACCCGGAGCAGGGCACATCGCACAGGACGGAATCGGCGCTTGCACATAAGCGGTTGATCCTGTGGGAGGCGTCGGCTGTCACCGTCTGTATGATGTCTGCGCCATATCGGGCCGCGTTTTCTTCAATAAGCTTAGCCTTATGGGGATGGATGTCAATGGCGACAATACTGCCCTGGTTGCGCATCCGCTGCGCGCATAGCAGCGTCTTGCCGCCGGGCGCTGCGCACATGTCAATGACCGTTGTGCCGGGCTGCGGATCCAGAGCCGCCACGCAAAGCTGACTGGCTGCATCCTGCACATAAAAAAGCCCCTTTTGGAAGCTGTCCAGCGCAGCGGGATTGCCCAGTCCAGCTGTTTCCAAGGCATCCGGAAGGCCCTCAGCCGGCGCGGCGTCCACCCCTTCTCTTTTCAAGGCGGAAATCAAGCCTTCCGCTGTGGTCTTCAGGGTGTTGACACGCAGTGTAATGCGAGAGACAGGCTGATTATTAGCGGCTAACAACGCTTCACAGCCTTCGGGCCCCAGGCGCGCCCACATTTCCTCCACAAACCAAAGCGGATGGCTGTACTGGGTCGCAAGCCGATGCTGCGGCGTATGGCCCGTCACAGGGGGCAGGGCGTTCTGATCTCTCAAGGAAATCAGCTTATGCAGAACCGCGTTGGCATAGCCGCCAGCCCGCGCTCCTCCCTGCTTTTTGACGAGCTTAACCGTTTCATTTACAGCCGCACTGTCCGGTATACGATCGAGCATCAGCAGCTGATATGCGCCGAGACGCAAGGCGTCCAGCACCTGCGGCATAACCTTTTTCATCGGCATGCTGCTGACGCTTTGCAGGTAAAAATCAAGAAGAGATAGGTTTTGCAGCGTGCCGTACAGCAAAACGGAAGCCAGAGCAGCATCCTCTCGCCGTAAGTCCTGCGCCGTCTTTTTCATCAGCAAATCCGGCCAGGCGCCTTGACGGCGGAACGCAATTAGGCCCTGAAGCGCCGTTTCCCGTGCGCCCGCCATAATTTAGTCGTCCCTGCGGCCGCCAAAGAGCAGCAAAAGCCGCAATACCTGCGCAATGGAGACGGCGAGGGCGGCAA
>CAJMOV010000136.1 GCA_905215125.1 uncultured bacterium
GTGTCTTTTTCCTGCACTCTATTCACTCCGTTATGGATGTATTGGCATTTACTATAGTATAGCACAATTTTCCGCGGGTGGGAATAGATAAGCGGATTGAAAAAACGTACTCGTCCCTTGTCTCTTTTTACCATTCTGTTATAACGAAAAACGCGGGGATCCCGACGCCTCCCCAGCAGTCCGACGAATGACGGAGCAGCAGGGCGGGCGCTTCCCGCCCGTGTACCGGGCTGTGCATTTGTGCCGCGGCAAATTCCGGCTTGTATTAAGCTGGCTCAAACAGTATACCATCCCCTCGGGACGCGCTGCTGTGACTGGCTTCCCCGCCTGCAAAGCAAAGCCGCCCGCCGGGGGAGGAAAAGCCCGGCGGACGGCTATTTTACCATGATCACCTAAAAAAAGGCGTCGTGAACGGCGATAAACGCGCGATCGGCGTCTGCTTCAGAGACAATGACGGAGATCTTGATTTCACTGGTCGTTATGCAGTGCAGATTGATGTCCTGCTTATACAGGGCTTCAAACATCTGGGCGGCAATGCCGAAGCGGGACGCCATACCGGCGCCGACGATGGAGATTTTGCACACATGCTCGTCGACGGTCATGCTTTCAAAGCCCAGAGCCGTTTTATTTTCGACCAGCACCTCCACCGTGCGGTCGACGGCGCTGCGCGGCACCGAAAAGGTCATGCCGCTTTTGCCCCCTTCGGCCGGCGGCTGCAAAATGATGTCCACATTGATCTTCTCCCCACTCAGCAGGGCCATGACCCGCCAGGCGTTGCCCGGACGGTCGTTCATCCCTTCCAGCCGCACAAGGGCGACGTTTTGGTCGCGGGCGACGCCGCTGACATTTCTCTGTTCCATACCTACCTCCCTGACCCTTGTTCCCGGCCGACCGGCAAAGCTGCTGAGCACTTCCAGCTGAACGCCGAACCGCTTTGCCATCTCAACGGAGCGGTTGTGCAGGACCTGCGCCCCGAGCGACGCCAGCTCGAGCATCTCATCATAATCAATCTCGTAATGCTTGACGGCACTGCGCACAACGCGGGGATCTGCGGAATAAACGCCGTCAACATCGGTATAAATGCGGCAGACATCAGCCTTCAGCGCGGCGGCAAGGGCGACGGCCGTCGTATCCGATCCCCCGCGGCCGATGGTCGTGATATCGTTTTTTGCAGTGACGCCTTGGAACCCCGCGACGATGACAACCCTTCCGGCCTCCAGCTCCTGCCGAATCCTCGTAGTGTCCACATGCTCAATGCGGGCGCGGCCGTGCATCTGGTCGGTATGTACCCCGGCCTGCCACCCGCACAGCGATACGGCGGGGATCCCCATACCCATCAGCGTCATGGCGACAAGCGCCATCGAAATCTGCTCGCCTGTCGACAGCAGGACGTCCATCTCGCGTTCGCTGACATTGGTTCCGATTTCCGCCGCCTTTTCAACGAGATAATCGGTCGTATCTCCCTGTGCCGATACGACGACGACAACCTGGTTTTCCTTTTTATATGCAGACGCGATAATTTCTGCGGCATTGCGCAGCCTTTGGAGATCTGCGAGGGACGAGCCCCCGAACTTCTCTACAATCAACGCCATTTTTATACCCTCCACCTGTTGCTTGCATACCCCATACTATGCGCCGGGGCGGCGCCGCGCCAGCGCGCGTGAAAAAAAGCTGTTAAAGCGGCCCTTCTTGGTGTATAATATATTTTGTCCGGTCTGTCGGGGGCTTTCCCGCTCATCCTTGCCCAATGGGAGATATTGCATGCGCCTGCACGAAAACAAGCATGTCAGCTTTTTTCTCTGTGTCCTTTACATCATATTATTCGCCGGGGCGGGGTATTTGTTCTTCAGACATCTTTTCCCCCTGCTGCTGCCCCTGCTCGCGGCTTATGTTCTGGCCCAAATTATCTCCCGCCCGCTTGACTGGCTGAGTGAAAAGACGCCCGTACCGCGCAAGGCCCTTGCTTTGGTTCTGACGCTTTTGTGCGTCACCACGGCAGGCGCGCTTGTCGGCTTTGTCCTGTACAGAGCAGTTGTCGAAATCTCCCAGCTTGCGTATAGCCTGCCCGGCTTTCTGGAAGGCCTGCCGGAAAAGCTGAGCGGCGTACAGGCCTTTTTGTCCCGGCTTGCAGCGCGGCTGCCCGGCTTTATGTCCGATGCGCCGCTGTTCGACGTCAGAAGCTGGCTTTCTTCCCTGTCTCTGCCGCAAATTGACGTTGGCGTTCTGTGGGCGCGCCTGTCACAGATGATGTCGTCCTTTCCCGGCGCCATGTTCACCGTCATTTTCATCTTTGTCTCCACTTATTTTCTCGCGTGCGAACGCGTTGCCATCAATGCGTTCCTGCACAGACAAATGAGTGCCAGGGCCATCATTGCCGTCGAGCGCACGCGGCTTTTTCTGCACGAGTCACTCTTCAAGTGGCTAAAGGCGCAGGGAATTCTCATCAGCATCACCTTTTTGCAGCTGCTGGCGGGGTTTCTGCTCATGCGGCAGCCCTACGCTCTTGTGCTCGCCTTTGTTATCGCCGCCGTCGACGCGCTGCCCATCCTGGGAACGGGCACCGTCCTTGTGCCGTGGGCCGCCGTTTGCCTGCTGACTGGCGACGTGCGCCAGGGCGTGTCCCTGGCCGTATTGTTTGCCGTGCTGATAGCCGTGCGCAACGTCGTTGAACCGCGCATTGTCGGCGGCCAGCTGGGACTTGACCCTTTTGTCGCGCTGCTGTGCCTGTATTTCGGCTTCCGCCTGGCGGGAGTGGGCGGTATGTTCGCCCTCCCGGTGCTGATGCTGATCCTGCTCAAGCTGCACGAATGGGAATATATCAAAATCTGGAAGTAAGGAAGGTGGTCATGCTATGACGCAAAACAAACGCCCTGTAAACAGCATCACCGAAGGGGTGATTTGGAAGCAGCTGCTGATCTTCTTTTTCCCTATTCTGCTGGGTACCTTCTTCCAGCAGCTGTACAACACGGCCGACGCCATGATTGTCGGCCGCTTTGTTGGTAAAGAAGCGCTGTCGGCTGTCGGCGGCACTACAAGCACCATTATCAACCTGCTCATTGGCTTTTTCGTTGGCCTGAGCTCAGGCGCCACGGTCATTATATCACAATTTTTCGGCGCGCGCGAGCGGGAAAATGTTCAGCGCGCTGTACATACGGCCGTTGCCCTAGCCATTACGGGAGGGCTTATCCTGACCGTGCTGGGCATACTTCTTGCACCGTGGATGCTGGGGCTGCTCAACACCCCTGATGACGTCATGGGACATGCCCAGACCTATCTGCGCATATACTTTGCCGGTACTGTCGGCAATCTTATCTTCAACATCGGCAGCGGCATCCTTCGCGCTGTCGGCGACAGCAAGCGGCCACTCTACATCCTGATGGCCTGTACCGGCGTCAATATCGTGCTTGACCTGTTCTTTATCTATGTATGCAAAATGGGGGTTGCAGGTGCAGGCGTGGCCACTATTCTCAGCCAGCTTATTTCCGCCGTTCTTGTCCTTTTGCTGATGGCGCGCGCGGGAGAGGATCTGCGCATCAAGCCGCGCAGCGTCAGGCTTCACCGCGATTTGCTGGGCCGCATCTTCCGCATTGGCTTGCCTGCTGGGCTGCAGTCGGTCGCCTATTCCTTTTCCAACATGATCATCCAGTCCAGCGTCAACACCTTTGGCACAGACATCATGGCCGGCTGGACCGTCTATGGTAAGATCGACGGTATTTTCTGGATGATGATGAGCGCTTTTGGCATCGCTATCACAACCTTTGTCGGGCAAAACTACGGCGCACGGCAGTATGCCCGTGTAAAAAAAGGCATCAACGTCTGCCTGGGCATCTCTTTTGGCGCTACCATCGCTATGTCGCTGCTCATCTTCTTCGGCGGCCGGTTTGTTATACAGCTTTTTACCGACGACGCTACCGTCATGGCGACAAGCCAGTCCATCATCCGCTATATGGTGCCCTATTTTGTCACCTATGTCTGCATTGAAATCCTTTCGGGCGCTTTGCGCGGATCGGGCGATTCGCTGCGCCCCATGCTGCTTACCATCCTCGGCGTCTGCGGCGTCCGCGTGGCATGGATTTGGGTCGTTGTCCCCATCATGCAGACCTTCGAGTCGGTTATGATCAGCTATCCTGTCAGCTGGACGCTGACCTCTATCCTCTTCGTCGTTTATTACAAGTGGCTGAGCGCATTGCGAAGCCTCAATGTCGACATGCCGCTGCCCAAGGCGGCAGAGTAAGCTCAATAAAAAACCACCCGCCTCGGCGGGTGGTTTTTTATTGGCTGTACCCTTTAAAAATCAGGTGCGGTTTTTGAAAATTTTCATGATGTCATCAAACAATTCGTCACTGCCGCGGTTTTCCGGCGCAGACGGGCGCGGCTGGGGCGCCGGGGCTGCCTTGGCCTGTTCGCCCGCCTGATGAGCGGATGAAGCGCCGACGCCGACCGTCTCCTTGGCGGGCTGGCCCATCGCCTCCGCCGGCTTTGCACCGCTGAAAAGGCCCTCGGGCGGCAGGGTCGGCTTATCGTCAAAGCCCGTCGCGATGACGGTAATGTGCATTTCATCATCAAGCTCATCATCAATGGCCGCGCCAAAGATGATGTGCGCGTCAGGGTGGGCCGCTTCACGGATCATCTGGGCGGCGTCGTCGACCTCTTCCAACCCGATGTCGGGAGAGCCGGTGACGTTGACCAACAGGCCGCGCGCGCCGTCAATCGACGTTTCGAGCAGCGGGCTCTGTATGGCCATGCGGGCCGCTTCGGTCGCCTTTTCCTTGCCGCTGGCACGGCCGACGCCCATATGGGTGTAACCCGCGTTGCGCATAACGGTGCAGATATCGGCAAAGTCCAGGTTGATAAGTCCAGGGACGGTAATCAGCTCGCTGATGCCCTGCACCGCTTGGCGCAGGACGTTATCGGCCACTTCAAAAGCGTTCTTCAGCGTAATTTTCTGCTCGCTGACATACTTGAGCCGCTCGTTAGGGACAACGACCAGAGCGTCAACCTTCTCCCGCAGCTCGGCAATGCCGTTGTCAGCCTGTTCAATGCGACGCTTGCCCTCGTATGTAAAGGGGCGGGTGACGACGCCGACAGTCAATATGCCCATATCCTTGGCGATCTGCGCCACGACAGGCGCGCCGCCTGTGCCCGTGCCGCCGCCCATACCAGCGGTGATAAAGACCATCTGGGTGCCTTCCAGGATTTTTCGGATTTCATCCTCGCTTTCCTGGGCTGCCTTCCGGCCGACCTCCGGGTTGGAGCCTGCGCCAAGGCCGTTTGTCAGCTTGGCGCCCAGCTGCAGCTTGACAGTAGCCGCGGAAAAATTAAGCACCTGCTTGTCCGTATTGACGGCGATATAGTCGACCCCGCGGATGCCGCTGGCAATCATGCGGTTGATGGCGTTTCCGCCGCCGCCGCCGATGCCGATAACTTTAATATTGACGGGGACATCCCCGCCGTTTTCAAAGGCAAAGTTCATATTGACCTCCCGGTATATCGTAGACTTCTTTTATTTTGTGGTATAAGGCCGGAAACGGGCCACCTGCGGGTCAGACACGTCAATGATACCGCGATCCTCCGGCGCCAAATCAGCGATGCAGACGCCGAGAAAGCGCACCTTTTTCTCCAAATCCTCCACCGTACCCAACTGGACGGTGAAACGGCCGCCGTACTCCAGCGAAATCTCAAAAACCTTTTCTAAATCAATGGCCTTAATCTCATTTAGTATATCATTATTTTGGGCAGTATTCAATATGGTTTTTAGGGGTTTTTCCTTTTCCGCTTCGGTAAAAACGGCCATTT
>CAJMOV010000137.1 GCA_905215125.1 uncultured bacterium
GGGGGGCTTCGCGCCCTGCTCGACGGCCTGCGGCCCGAAAGCGTCCTGCCATGGCTCAAGTCGGGACTGTGCGGCCTTCAGCGGGACGAGCGCGAAAGACTGGAAAACTACCTGCTGACCTGGAGCATTGCGGGCGGGAGATGGCGGGAGGAGTGGAAGCTGCCGCCTGGCGGCTTTTCCGGCGGAGAGGACGACGGGGAGGCTCTCGCTGCTCTCAATGAGCTGCGCCTGCGCATCTGGCGGCCGCTTGAGCGGCTTTCAGCCGCTCTGGACGCCTGCCGTACTGGGGCCGACCTTGCAAACGCCATGCTGGAGCACTGGCGGGACACGGAGCTTGAGCAGCGCCTGGACGAACGGGTGGAAGCCCTGCTCGCCGCCGGCCGCAGCCGGGAAGCGGCAGAATATGCCCAGCTTTACGACATCCTGCTTTCGGCTGTCGACCAGTTTATTCTCATCGTCGGGGAGCAGACCATGGATAAGGAGCAGTTTGAGGGCCTTCTGCGTCTCATGCTGTCGCAATATGACGTTGGATCCATTCCCGTATCGCTCGACTGTGTCGTCATGGGGGATTTCGACCGTCTTTCGCTGTCCGATGTGCGGCATCTGTTCGTCCTGGGGGCTTGTGACGGGATGCTGCCCCCCGCTCTGCCGACCGGAACCCTTTTGTCCGAGCCTGAGCGCATCCTGCTGGAAGGGGTGGGCATCGAGCTGACGCAGACGGCCGAAGAACGGGCGTTTGAAACCCAGAGCGCCATCTATCATGCCTTCGCATCGCCGCGCGACAGCCTGACCATCCTGTGCCCCAGTACAGGGGCGGGGGGAGAGGAATGTCGCGAAAGCTATCTGGTGCGGCGCCTGCGCGCCCTTTTTCCCCGGCTCAAAGCGGAGCAGGGGGAGGATGAGCTGCCCCTGCTGGCTCTGACGGCCCTCGCCCCGTCGTATGAGCTGGCCTGCACTGCGGCCGGCGGGGGCGGCGGACAGCCTGGGGCCTTCGCTCTGGAAGCCCTGGCGGACGATGGAAAGACAGGCCCCCTGCTGCAAAAGCTGCGCCGTTATGCGCAGGCGCCGCGCGGCCCTATCCGAAAGCCGGAAAATGTCCGCGCCCTGTACGGCGAACGCATCCGCCTGACGGCTTCCCGCATCGAGCGGGTGGCGACCTGTCGGTTTTCCTATTTCATGCAGTACGGGCTGCGGGCCAAGCCGGTGCGCAGGGCGCAGTTCGGCGCGCCAGAAATCGGAACGCTGGTGCATTATGTCATTGAAAACGCCATACAGACCCTGTGTAGCCAGCCTGATATGCCGCCCCGGCAGGCGGCGGAGATGTGGGCAGAGCAGTATGTGCGTCAACATCTGGGCGAAGCGGCGGGGCAGTCGGCCCGCCTGCGCGGCCTTTTGCGGACGCTGTCGCGCCATGCAGCCGCCATTGTCCAAAGCGTTTGGGAGGAAATCCAGAGCTCGGACTTCGTTCCCCTGCAATTTGAGCTGGAGTTCGGCGACGGCGGCCTGCTGCCTCCCCTGCGCATGACGCAGGGAGACATCATCCTGACAGTGGGCGGCAAGGTCGACCGCGTCGACGGTTATGTGCAGGGGGACAGGCTGTACATCAAGGTCGTCGATTACAAGACGGGCAGCAAGAGCTTCCGCCTGTCCGACGTGCTGTACGGGCTCAACATGCAGATGTTTTTGTATCTGCTCATGCTGGAAAAGGGGGCTAAATCGTCACTGCTGCGCCTGGCGTGGGAAAGGACGGGACAACGGGCTGAGGATATGGACGCCGCCGGTGCGCTGTACATTCCGGCCAGAGACCCCTTTGTGCCCGCCGAAGCTGGGGAGGACGAGCAGGCCATCCGCGACAGGCTGGATCGTGAGCTGCGGCGAATCGGCGTCGTCAGCGCCGAAAAAAATATCCTGGCCGCTATGGAAAAGGCCAGCGAGGGGAAATACCGGTTCCTGCCCGTCGCGCTCGATAAATCGGGCGAGCTTTCGGCCCGTTCGTCGGTGGCAAGCGCCGAGCAGCTCGGCCGCCTGCTGCGTCGGGTGGAGGGGACGCTGGCCGCCATCGCCGAAAGCCTTGCAGGCGGCGACGTTGAAGCCACCCCCTACCGCTTGGATAAGGGGCGGTCGGTGTGCGATTTCTGCGATTACCGTGCCGCCTGCCATTTTGACGAAAACCGAAAGCAGGACGCTTTCCGCTACTATCCCAAGCTGCGCGACAGCGAGGTACACGCCCTTCTGGAGGAGGAAGAACATGCCGGTCAGCTTTACAACGGATCAGCAAAAGGCCATTGACAGCCGCGGCGGACGGCTTCTGGTATCAGCGGCGGCCGGCTCGGGCAAGACGGCGGTGCTGGTGCAGCGGGTTATCCGCCTGATTTGCGACGGGGACAGCCCGCTCGACGTCGACCGCCTGCTTGTCGTCACCTATACCAACGCTGCGGCGGCTGAGATGCGGTCCAAAATCGCGTCGGCGCTGCTCGACCGCCTGGCGGCCGAACCGGGAAACGCCCGCCTGCGCCGTCAGCTCGCCCTTTTGCCTTCGGCACGCATCCAGACGGTGCACGCCTTCTGCATGGGGCTGGTGCGGGACAACTTCGCCCTGTGCGGCGTATCGCCTGATTTTTCATTGTCCGACGAGACGGAATACGCCATGCTCAAGGACGCCGCTATGGAGGATACGCTGGAAAACGCCTATGCCGAGGGCACGCCGGAGTTTGCCGCTCTGTGCGGCGCCTTCTGCGAAGAGCGGGGCGACCGCCGCCTGGCGGAAATCGTGCGGGAAATCTATGAAAAGCTGCGTTCCCACCCTGATCCGGAAGGGTGGCTGGCCCGCGCTGAGAAAGGGCAGGACGAGCCTTCGCCGGAAAAAAGCGAGTGGGGCCGATACCTGCTCGATTCCGCGCGGCGCAGCCTGTCCTTTGCCGCCGGGCGCGTGTCCGATACGCTGCGGGCGCTGGAAAGCCAGCCTGAGCTGTTGGAAAAGTACCGCCCTGTGCTGACGGGGCTTATTGGCTTCGCAGACGAAGCCTGCCGCGCCATGGACCAAAGCTGGGACCAGGCGGTGCACGCCGTGCGGGATTTTGCAAACCCGCGTCTGCCCGCGGTGCGCGGCGGGGATGAACAGCTGAAGGAGCGAGTCAAGCGCGTCAAGGGGGACTTTGCCGACAGGGTCAGACGCATTGCCGGCAGGGTGCTGTGCGCCGAAAGCGGAGATATCGCCGCTGAAGCAGAGCGGGCCCGGCCGCTGGTCGCTGGCTTGTGCCGGCTTGCGCGCGACTTTGGCGAGCGGTACGCAGCGGAAAAAAAGCGTCGCAGCCTGCTTGATTTCAGCGATTTGGAGCACCTGGCCCTCGGGCTTCTGCTGGACGGGGACGGGGAGAGGACCGAGCTTGCCCGGCAGCTTTCATCCCAGCTGGGCGAGCTGCTCGTAGACGAATACCAAGACACCAACGAAATACAGGATCGCATCTTCGACGCCGTCGCGCCGCAAAACGGGGGCGTCTTCCAGGTCGGCGACGTCAAGCAGAGCATTTACCGCTTCCGACTGGCCGAGCCGGGGATTTTTGTAGACAAATACGAGCGCAGCGCTGATTTTGATACGGATAGCGCCTTCGAGCGCCGTTTGCCGCTCAACCGCAACTTTCGTTCGCGGCGTGAGGTGCTGGAGGTCTGCAATTTTGTCTTTTCCCGCGTCATGTCGCGGCAGTTCGGCGACGTTGATTACAGCGGGGGCGAGAGACTGGAGCACGGCGCAGTGTACTATCAGGGGGATTGCCCCAGCGAGCTGTGCATCATCGACATGGCAGGCGCGCAGGACGACGAAGATTCCCCTGAAAAAGCCCAGGCCGAGGCGCGCTGGGTGGCCGGCCGTATCGCCCAGCTTTTACAGACGCAAAGCGTGACGGAAAAGGACGGGACGGCGCGCCCTGCGCGGCCGGGGGATTTTGCCATCCTGCTGTCCTCCTTCCGCAGCAAGGCCCCTTACTACCGGCAGGCGCTGGAAAGCCTGCGCATCCCCGCGGCGGCGGGGGAGGGGGGCTTTTTCGAGGCGATGGAAATTGAAATTCTCCTCTCCTTCCTGCGCGTCATCGACAACCGACGGCAGGACATTCCGCTTATTTCGGTGCTGCGCTCTCCGCTTTTTTTCTTCTCACCCGACGATTTGGCGGAAATCCGCCTGTGCGACAGGGAAGGGGCCTTTTGCGACGCGCTGGAGAAGGCGGCTGAAACGCGGGAGGACGCCCGGGCTTTCGTCGCCCTGCTCGACGAACTGTGCGCCCGCGCCGTCGACTTGACGGTGTCTGAGCTTTTGCAGCTCATCTACTCACGCACGGGAGCGCCCGGCGTCTTTGCCGCGCTGGAAAACGGCGGAAATAGAAGGCGCAACCTGCGCCGCCTGCTCGATATGGCCATTGCGTTTGAAGGCAAATCGGCTCGCGGGATAAACGCTTTCCTGCGCTTTGTCGACCGCAGGGCAGAGGAAGGGAGCGACCCGCCCGGCGCTCCTGCCAGCGCCGACGCCGTCCAGCTGGTCAGTATCCACAAGTCCAAGGGGCTGGAGTACCCTGTTGTCTTTGTGCCTGACCTGGCAAAGCCCTTTAATATGGACGACTTGAAAAAGCCGGTGCTTTTTCATGAAAAAATGGGCATCGGCATCAAGCTGCGCGATGAAAGCACGCACGCCGAATATACGACCCAGCGGTACCGTGCCGTCGCCGCCCTGATTACGGCGCAGCAGCGGGCCGAAGAACTGCGCAAGCTGTATGTAGCCATGACACGGGCCAGGGAAAAGCTGGTGCTGACCGTCGCCTTGCCTGACGCCGCTAAAAAGCTGGAGGAATGGGCGGCGCTGGCGCGGGACGGCGGCCCCCTTGATCCTGAAGCGCTGGCAGGGCAGACGTCGGCCGCCATGTGGGTTTGCGCCCCTCTTCTGACCCATCCGGCGGCGGGGGCGCTGCGCGCGCTGTGCAGCGGTGATTTTCTGCGGGCAAATGATGCGGATAGTGAAAATTTGCGCGTTTCAGTGGCACACTATACCGAGATACCGGACGCGCCGCGCATGGAACGGGGCGCGCCGGAGGGGAAAACGCAAGACTATTCCCGTTATTTTGTCCAGCGCGGCAGACAGTACGCCTATGCCGACGTGTCCGCCCTGCCGTCCAAGCTGACGCCGACAGGGGCCAAACGCCTTGTGCCCGATTCGGGGGAAATCGGCGATGCCGGCGGGCGTGCGCAGGTGCGTTTTTACCATTCCCCGCCCGAAGGGGCGGCCGACGCCCGCGCCCGCGGCACGGCAACCCATCTGTTCCTGTGCCTTGCCGACTACGCCGTCTGCCGGCAGACGGGAGGGGCCGAGCGCGAGCTGCAAAGGCTTATTGACAGCCGGCGCATGACGCGGCGACAGGCTGAACTGGTCGACCTGGCGGCTGCCGGGCGATATCTGGCAGGAGATATTGCGCACAGGGCCATGGCCGCCGATAAAATGCTGCGGGAATATGAATTCGGGGCCCTTTTCACCCCCCGCGAGCTGCTGGGAAGCGGGCGAGAGGACGAGAGCATCCTGATGAACGGCACCATCGACCTTTTGCTTTTTGAAGGGGAGGCCCTGTGTATCGTCGACTTCAAAAGCGACCGCGTGCGCGCGGGGCAGGAAGAAGGCGCGTCGCACAGGCACCGGCTGCAGCTTGACATTTACGCGGCGGCGGCCGAGAAAATCTTTGGTCTGCCGGTGCGGGAAAAGCTGATCTACTACCTGGCAACC
>CAJMOV010000138.1 GCA_905215125.1 uncultured bacterium
GCTGCGTGCGCTCCAATTTCCACCCCATGGCGACGCAGCAGCTGTATGCACAGCCCACCCGCAATACAAAGCGGCGCTGTCAACCGGCCGGAAAAGTGTCCTCCGCCCGTCGGATCCTCAAAGCCCCCGTATCTGATGTGCCCTGTCCAGTCGGCATGCCCCGGCCGGGGAACCGTCTGCATTTCTCCATAATCCTGGGGGCGGAAATCCCGATTCCAAATCAGCGCCGTCAAGGGGACGCCGCAAGTGACCTCCCCCACCAGGCCGCTAACAAAATCCGGCTCGTCCGCTTCCCGCCGCGCAGTGCTCATAGCGCTGCGTCCCGGCGCTCGGCGGCTGAGAAAGGCCTGCAATTCATCCCGATCCACCTTTAGGCCGGGCGGGATCCCTTCAATAGTAACGCCGATGGCCTTACCGTGCGACTGACCAAAAACCGTAACGCGGATGTTTTTTCCATACGATGACGCCATATCAGTGTTCCTCCGTCACTCCGCCCAGCCGGCGGTAGTGTTCCCAAAAAGCGGGATAAGACTTTTCCACGGCCTCCGCCCCCAGCACCGTCACCGGGCCGGTACAGCCCAACGCCGCGATGGCGCCCATCATAGCGATGCGATGATCGCCGCAGGCGTCCATCACCCCTCCCGCCAATTTCGGCTTGCCCTGGATGTGCAGGCCGTCGTCTGTCTCCTCTACATCAGCGCCCAGGGCGCTGAGCCCCCGGGCCACCGCCTGCAGACGGTCGCTTTCTTTGAGCCGCAGGCGTTCAGCCCCGATAATGCGCGTTTCCCCTTGTGCCGTCGCCGCGACGGCAGACAGTGCAGGAATCAGGTCGGGGATGTCTCTCGCGTCAATTTCCACCCCTCGCAGCTCTCCCCGTAAAACGGAAATTTCACCGCTGTGTATACATACTGAGGCCCCCATCTGCCGCAGCAGAGCCATGACGGCTCTGTCTCCCTGCGGCGATGCTTCCTCAAGGCCTGTACAGGTAAACGCCTTGTCACATAAAGCGCCAGCGCACAGCCAGAAAGCCGCGTTGGACCAGTCCCCTTCGACCGCCGCCGTCCGCGGCGAGCTGTACTTTCCCTGTGTGCGGAAGCGTCCATTCTGCTCGTAGGCTGTAATGCCGAAGCGTTCCATTGCTGCAACGGTCATGTCGACATACGGGCGGGACTGCAAGCCGCAGGTCAATTCTATTACCCCTGAATCTTCCATCAGAGGCAGGGCAAACAGAAGGCCGCTGACGTACTGCGACGAAACATCCCCCCGCACTGCTATCTCCCCCGCTTTCAGGCGGCCGGACAGGCTCAAGCGGTTCCCCTGCCGGCTACACCGGCAGCCGTGCCGCTCCAGCACCTGCAAAAGCTCTTCCTGCGGACGATCCGGTAGGCGGCCTTCCATCAGGAAGACTCCACCCGTTCCCAGCGCTGCTGTGATGGGAAGCAAAAATCGCAGCGTAGAACCGCTTTCACGGCAGCGAAGGACAGGATTGGGGCACGCCTTGTCAATGGGAATGACGTGATATCCTTTTTCCGTCCGCTCAACGCCGGCGCCCAGCGCCCGCAGGCAGTCGGCCGTCGCCTCGATATCCTGAGATGTGACGCTGCAGGCGATATCGGTCGGCGCATCCGCCAGCGCGGCGCAGATAAGCAGGCGGTGCGCCTGTGACTTGGACGGGATAGCGGCGATAACGCCCCCTTGCGGCGGCGCGGTGATTGTGATGTTCACAATACGTCCTCCCCCATCTCTATCAAATGCTTTAGCTGCGCCATGGGCAAGGACTTCAGAACGCATTTGCCTATCTTTTCCGGCACGACAATGGTAATGTCGTCTCCCGTGCGTTTTTTATCAGCCCTTGCAGCCCGTCCCAGCTCTTCCGCAGAAAAACGGCAGACTATAGGTAGGCCATGGCTTTGCAGCATCTGCTGCGTCTGTTCGGCGCAGGCACGATCACACCAGCCGCTGCGCCACGCCGCACGGGCCATGATCGCCATACCGATGGCCACAGCGCGTCCATGGCTGACGGAAAAGCCGCTGCACTGCTCGATGGCATGTCCAACGGTATGCCCGTAATTCAACAGCTGGCGCTCGCCCCGTTCCCGTTCGTCGGCACAGACCACGGCGCTTTTAATAGCGACGCATCGGGCGACAGCCTGCTCCAGCTGTCCGCGCACCGGGCGGCGCAGGGAATCAAAAAAAAGCTCATCCGCGATAAGGCCGTATTTGATGACCTCGGCGCAGCCGTCGGTAAAGACATCGTCCGGCAGACTGTCCATCAGCGCGCAGTCGCACAGTACCAGGCAGGGCTGATGAAAAGCGCCTGCCAGATTTTTGCCCTGCGGCAGATCGACCCCGGTTTTCCCCCCCACTGACGAATCGGTAGCGGAAAGCAGAGTGGTCGGCAGCTGCACCAGATGTACGCCGCGCTGGTAGGTCGCGGCGGCAAAGCCGGCAAGATCGCCTGCCACACCGCCGCCCAGGGCGACGACAACGTCGCGCCGCGTCAGCCCGCTGTCTGCCAGAAAGCCGAGTATGGCCCCATAGGTCTCCAGCGTTTTAGAGCGTTCGCCATGCTCGAATTGAAACATCGCCACACGGTAGCCCGCCTTTTCCAGGCTGTCACGCAGCCTGGCGGCGTACAGCGGCCCGACATTGTCGTCCGTGACTATGGCGGCGATGCTTCCTCCCGCCGCACGGCGGATATCCTCCCCCGCATGGTCGAGCAGCCCGAAGCCGACGCGCACCTCATAGGGCGACGACACCGGTACTGTCACGGTCTGCATCCGTCAACCGCCTCCTTCCTGGCGCGCCCCTCCTCCAGCAGGCGGCACAGCTCGGCGCCGTCGCCGGCTTCCAGCGCGTCCCGATAATGGCCAAGCCCCTCGACCAGCGTATCAATTTCAAACAGTAGGTTGTCCCTGTTTTCCAAAAACAGCTCGGTCCACATTTCGGGCGCCAGCCAGGCGACCCGCGTCAGGTCACGGTAGCTGCCGGCGGAAAAGCCGACGTGCCCCTGCGCCGTTTCGCTTTTGACATAGGCGTTGGAAACGATATGGGCCAGCTGAGACGTAAAGGCAATCCGCCTGTCGTGCTCTTCGGCCGACGCTACCGTTATACGCCCCGGCTGAAGGGGATCCAACGCCTTTTTAACCCTGTCCAGGATGGCCATATCATCCCGCACAGGGGGCACGATGACAAAGGAAGCGCCGGCAAACAGGTTTGCGCGGCTGTACGCATATCCAGAGTTGTGGCTGCCCGCCATCGGGTGTCCGCCGACAAAGGTAAAGCCATGCTGTGCAGCCAGGGCGAAACCAACGCGGCATATCTCCCTCTTGTTGCCGCATAAGTCGATAACAAGCGTCTTCTTCGGAATATCCGCAGCCCACTGCTGCAAAAGCTCCGCCGCGGCACGCGGCGGGACGGCCAGCAAAAGCAGATCGAGCTGCGAAGCGCTGTCTCTCGTCAGGCCGCACGCAATATCGCCGGCCAGCTGTGCAATGCCCTGTGCGGTTTTGTCCCGGTCAAAGCCGCATACCGTCCATCCGGCCGCAGTATATGCTTTAGCTGCCGACCCGCCGATGAGGCCCAGTCCGACGATTCCAACCGTCATTGTGCCACCGCCTCGCGGATACGGCGCACCTTGCCGGCCAGGTCGTCAAACTGCTCGGGCGTCAGCGACTGTGCGCCGTCGCACAGCGCGTGCATCGGATCGTTGTGCACCTCAATCATCAGCCCGTCGGCTCCAGCGGCTACGGCGGCCAGCGCCATGGGCAGCACAAGCCGCGCCTTGCCCGTCGCATGACTGGGGTCGACGACGACGGGGAGATGCGTCATCTCGTGCAAAAGCGGCACGGCCGACAGGTCGAGAGTATTGCGCGTGCTTGTTTCATAAGTGCGGATGCCCCGCTCGCAAAGAATGATGTTTTCATTGCCCCCCGCCATGATATACTCTGCGCTCATAAGCAGCTCTTTCAGCGTACTGGACAAGCCGCGCTTGAGCAGGATGACTTTATCGGTCTTGCCCAGCTCCTTGAGCAGCTCAAAGTTCTGCATGTTGCGCGCACCGACCTGGATGATGTCAACCTGCTCGAACAGCGGAAGGTGGCTAGGACTCATGATTTCTGTGACGATGGGCATGCCCGTCACCCTTTTGGCTTCGAGGAGCAGCTCGATCCCCTGTGCCTTAAGCCCCTGGAAATCATAGGGCGACGTGCGCGGCTTGAAAGCGCCGCCGCGCAGGAACGCCGCGCCGGATCGGCGGACGCTGTGCGCCACCTCCAAAATCTGCGGCTCGGTTTCCACCGAGCAGGGGCCTGCGATCATTTGAAAGCTGCCGCCGCCGATGGCGCAGCCACCCACCGTAATGACGGTATCCTGCGGATGAAACTTGCGGTTTGCCAGCTTATAGGTCTCCATAACCCGCTGGGCTGAATCAATGATGTCCAGGCTGAGGAGCAGGTCGATATCGACCGCCTTGGTATCCCCAATGATTCCCAGCACGGTGTGGGTCTGTCCTTCGGAAATGTGAACGTCCAGCCCCTGGCCCTTAAACCAGTCGATGAGATTATTCCTTTGGTGCTCTGTCGTTCCCGGCTTCAAAACTGCTATCACGCAAAAAACCTCCTAGAAATACAAAACGGTCACGCAGCGATTTGCGTGACCGTCGTCGTATCAAATGTGTCCGGGCAGTTACCCTGCCTCCGCCATATTTGCATCACAAACCGCTTTTACTTTTGTCGACGTAAAGTAAAAGTAGGTATAATATGCAAAGATGGCGGCAGCAAACAACATAAGCGTGTTCTCCCGGCGTTATAAAGAATATTATCATTATACCGCATAATTTCTGCTTGTCAAGTGGCGATTCCCCTTTTTTATCCCTATCTTCAGCTAAAGCAAGCTCGCACCCTTTAGCCTCTCTCCGGCCAAAGAAAGCGGCGTTATGCACGCTTTTATAAAACGCATCCGTCCTCTTCTGCCCAGCGGACGAATTTTATGCAAAAATCAGCGCTTTTTCGTCGTTTCCCCTTCTGCCTTTGCCATTTTTGTTATCCTGCTATTCATATTTTATTTACAAAGATTTGATACTCGCGTAAAATATTTGTTATATTGTTTACACTGCACCCTGTAATGCTTTCCGTTTTATTCCAGGGCGTTTATTCAGGCCGCCGCTTTGCGCCGGTCTAAAAGAAAGAAGGAGGGCGAACCCTTTGATTGAAGTGCGAGACCTTGTGAAGCGGTATGGTGACCACCTTTCGGTCGATCACCTGACCTTCACAGTGGAAAAGGGGCAAGTTTACGGTTTTCTCGGGCCAAACGGCGCGGGCAAATCAACGACCATGAATATCATGACCGGTTACCTCGGCGCCACAGAGGGCGAGGTCATCATCAACGGCCACAGCGTTCTGAACGAGCCCGAGCTTGCTAAAAAATCCATCGGCTATCTTCCGGAGCAGCCTCCCCTTTATCTTGATATGACGGTCAGCGAATACCTTGCCTTCGCGGCCGAGCTCAAGGGTATCGCAAAAAACGATCGCTGCGCGCAAATCGCTCGCGCCGTCTCAATGACCCATCTGGACGACGTCACCGGCCGTCTCATTAAAAACCTGTCCAAGGGCTACCGGCAGCGTGTCGGCCTGGCTCAGGCCATTCTGGGCTTTCCCGAGATCCTCATTCTGGACGAGCCGACCGTCGGCCTGGACCCCAAACAAATCATTGAAATCCGCGACCTTATCCGCGAGCTTGCAAAG
>CAJMOV010000139.1 GCA_905215125.1 uncultured bacterium
ATTTCTTTGCTGGCGGTGCCGTCCAGACAGGCGCGGGGCGCGATACACCGCTGAAAGCCCAACCGTGCCAGCTCGGAAATACGCTGCGCCGCGCCGGAAACCGCCCGAATTTCCCCCGAAAGGCCAACCTCGCCAAAAACGGCAAGGTTGTTAAGGACAGGCTTTTCCAAGTAGCTGGACGCCACTGCCATGACGACAGCCAAATCCACGGCAGGCTCATCAATATTGAGACCGCCCACCACATTGATATAGGTGTCATAGGTGTTCAGCATGAAACCGCCGCGCTTTTCCAAAATGGCCAGCAGGAGTACGGCGCGGTTATAATCAATACCTGCAGCTGTCCGACGTGCGGCGCCATAAGCTGATTTTGTTACAAGGCCTTGGATTTCGGCCAACAGCGGCCTTGTTCCCTCCAGCACCGCGGTGACGCAGCTGCCGCTGGCGCCTTCAGGCCTTCCGGACAGCATGGCGGCAGATGGATTTGGGACGACGACCAGACCTTTCTCCCCCATTTCAAAAATGCCAACCTCGTTGGTTGAGCCAAACCGGTTTTTTGTGGCACGCAGCAGCCTGTATGAAGCGTGCCGATCCCCTTCGAAGTTAAGGACTGTATCAACCATGTGCTCCAACACTTTGGGCCCGGCGATACCGCCATCTTTGTTGACATGACCTACCAGAATAATTGATACACCATGGCTTTTTGCGTACTGCATAAGCGCCATGGTGGTGTCTCGTACTTGAGATATGCTTCCAGGCGTTGACGGAATTTGCGGATTAAACATAGTCTGAATAGAGTCGATGATGATGACCGATGGAGAGATGCCCTGAAGCACGTTCCAAATGCTGTCGAGATTGGTTTCTGCCAGGATGAACAGTCTTTCATCATGAATATTAAGCCGTTTTGCCCGCAGCTTGATTTGGGAAAGCGATTCCTCGCCAGTCACATACAGAACCCCGCCTGAAGCGCACAGGGCATGACAGGACTGCAGCAGCAGCGTCGACTTTCCGATGCCGGGCTCGCCGCTGACCAAAACAAGGGAACCTTTAACCATGCCGCCTCCCAATACCCTGTCCAATTCAGATATCCCAGTTAGGGTGCGTGCTTCCGTCTCCGTGCTAATCCGTGTAATGGGGGTGGCATGCGGCTGTGCTTTGGATAAAGAAGCACCTGCAAAAGCTGGCGCCCTTACATCGCTGACAACCTGCTCCTGCATGGTATTCCAGCTACCACAATTTGGGCATTTCCCTTGCCATTTGGGGGTATCAAACCCACAGTCGGAGCAAACATAGACGATTTTCTTTTTTCCTGCCATAAGCCTTCTATCTCATTTCCAAATATTGAATATATCCACTTGTGATGGCAATTGCGATTTTGCTTTGGTACCCGTCCTGCTGTAAAAGCTGTTCCTCGTTGGCATTGGACAAAAAGCCACATTCGATTGTGACGGCCGGTGAATTGATATTCTTCATCAGCATGACGGTATCGGGCGACAGCTTAATACGTCGGTCGTTGCCCTTGTCCAGGACTCCCCGTAGGTTATCCTGCAGACATTGCGCCAGTACCTTTGATCGTTCGGTGTTAGGAGAATAAAAAACCTGGGCACCATAGTATTTTTCCTGCTCAAATTTATTTAAGTGTATGCTGAGGAAATCCAATTCGGGCTGGGATTTTGCCAGCTTGAGACGAGCCTGGAGATCGGCGTTTTTATTTTCACGTGCAGAGGCGTCAGGGTTGAAATCCAACGATTTCTCGTCAACCCGTGTCAGCTGAGCGTTGACTCCCAGGAAACGCAGCAAATACTGTGTCTTCAAAGTAATAGACAGGTTAATGTCAGCCTCGGCTACGCCATTTTTAGAAACAGCCCCTCCATCCATTCCGCCGTGTCCGGCGTCAAGAAACAACAGGTACTCTGCCGGTCCTGACACTGCCAAGGCAGGCTTTTCCGCCAATCGCGTACGCATGATAAAGGCGCCTGCCAATACTATACAGGCCGCTGCAAAGACGACTGCCGCGCGCACCATGGTTTTCAGCCGGATAACATACAACGAAATCACCTCGGCTTACTTATATTCCCTTTCAGCGGCAAATAGCACTATCAGGCCAATATGCCTGTGTGCTCCAGCAGGATTTTTAAGCCCATAATGACAAGGACAATACCGCCAGCCAATTCTGCACGGGATTTATATTTGGCGCCAAACACGTTGCCGATTTTGACCCCTATGGCGGAAAGCACAAAGGTAATGATACCGATAAAAAGAACTGCCGGAGCAATATGTACATTCAAAAACGCAAAAGACACTCCGACTGCCAAAGCATCTATACTGGTCGCAACAGCAAGCGGCAGCATAGATTTTACTGAAAGAGAGTCGTCGGTTTCTATATCGTCTCCACCGCGGCTTTCACGAATCATATTGCCGCCGATTAAGGCAAGCAGAACAAACGTAACCCAATGATCGTAATTGGTGATAAAGCCGGCAAACTGTTTACCCAGGAAATACCCTAAAAGGGGCATCAGGGCCTGAAAGCAACCGAAATAAAGACCTATCACCAGGGATTTTTGCAAGGAAATTTTTCGCATGGACAGCCCTTTGCACACAGATACGGCAAAAGCGTCCATAGACAGGCCGACAGCGATAATAAATAGTTCGATAAGGCTCATAAAATGATTCCTTCCATCAGCATGATTTCTTCACCCTTCCACATGTATCGCGATAAATCGACACATCCGTCGGGGGTAAAGCCAACCCCTTCTTCCTCCAGAAGTATCCTCTGTCGGTTTACGCCGCCAAAAGCGAAGGCCTCTGCCAGCTGACCGAAACGATTGACAACGCGATGGCAAGGAATGACGCCCGGTTCGGGGTTGACATGCAGCGCATATCCAACAACACGCGACATTCGCGGGTTACCCATCAGCCGTGCGATCTGGCCGTATGTTGTCACCATACCGGGCGGGATTTTTTGGACAATATCATATACCCTTTGAAAGGTACTCTGCATATTTTCTTAGCTCCCCATGCACATATTCTGTTATTGCATCCATAACTATAAGCCCTGCTGCAACAAAATCAGCAAGGCCTTTTGATTCATTAAAGCGAAGCAGCGGCAAGCAGCGCGTGTTGTTGTCTGTAGATGGGCATACCAATGGCCCCTGAAAGGGCACGGTTTTTCTGTGGTTTAATCTAACCGACTGGCATAACTGCTATTATTATACCACAGACAAGATGCCTGCGGAAGTACCTATTCTTTTTATTTTGCTATTATATTCCCTTTTTCCCTTCGACTGGGGCTTCAGCTGTGTCAAACTGCGCCTGATACAGCTCTCTGTAATAACCGCCCCGTGCCATCAGCTCAGCATGGGTTCCACATTCGGCTGCCGTTCCACTGCGAAGAACGACGATTTTGTCAGCGTTTTGAATCGTGGATAGGCGATGCGCAATGACGAAACAGGTCCTGCCCCTCATCAGCTGAAGCATCGCTGACTGGATGGCGCGCTCAGTGCTGGTATCTACATTGGATGTAGCCTCATCCAATATGAGCATGGGGGCCTCAAGCAACATGGCGCGCGCAATGGTCAGCAGCTGTTTTTGTCCTTTTGAGATTTCCGATCCGCCGTCGCGCAGAATCGTATCGTAGCCCTGCGGCAGTGAGCGGATAAAGCCGTCGATTTTGGCAGCTTTGGCAGCGGCTTCCACCTGCTGGCGCGTCACGTCCTTGCGCCCATAGGCCAGATTCTCAAAAATTGTACCAGATACCAGCCAAGTGTCTTGAAGCACCATAGAGTAGGCTTGTCTAAGACTGGCCCGTGTCACATCTCGAATCTCATGTCCGTCAACGGTGATGCTTCCCTCATCCGGATCATAAAAACGCATTAACAAATTAATGATGGTCGTCTTTCCTGCGCCGGTCGGGCCGACAATAGCGACTACCTGGCCGGGCTGAGCTTCCAGGCTGAAATGCTTGAGAACAGGTTGTTCGCCATATCCGAATGAAACGTTTTTCAGCCTGACTTCTCCACGCACGCCAGATAATTCGTGTGCATTTTCAGCGTCTGGCGCTTCTTCAGCTTCATCCATCAGACGAAAGACGCGCTCGGCTGCGGCAAGGGCCGACTGCAGCTCGCTGATGATGTTGGCAAATTCATTGATAGGGCCGGAAAATTTACGCGAGTACAGAACAAAGGAAGATACGCTGCCCAGCGTTATGCTCCCCCCCATATACAAGAGCGCACCGAATACGCTGACCAGTGCCAGGGATATATTATTGATAAAATTAACGGCAGGGCCGGACATACAGGCAAAGCGATCAGCGCGATAGTTGGCCTCACACGCATCGACATTTTGACTTTCAAAACGCTGCTGAAAAACCTTTTCCTTTCCATAGGCCTTGATGGTTTTCAGCCCGCCCGTCATTTCCTCGGCAAAACCGTTTAATGCTCCCAATTTTTCACTTCGCTTGCGATACAATGGGCGCACCCGCTTGGAACGATAACGGGTGAACACCACTGATATTGGAATAGTGACAATAAATACTAAAATGAGCTTGGGCGAAATGGTCAGCATCATCAGGAAAGAGCCTGTCACTGTAATGACGCTGGCCAGCATCTGCACCAGATCATTGGACAGGGAGGCATTAACGGTGTCAATGTCATAGGACAGCACGCTGAGCACGTCGCCTATAGGATGGTTGTCGAAAAAGCGCACCGGCAGCTTCATAAGATGATTATAAACATCTTTTCGAAGCTGGTATACAATATTCCTGCTCAACTGAACCATCAGCGCAGCCAGGGCGTATCCCAGCAGTGCAGAAAGCAGATAAAAAAACAGCATCAGGCCGGCATAGTAGAATACCGTCTTGAAATCAACCAGCCCGGGACCGGGCTTAATGGCGTCAATGGCAAAGCCGGACAGCTTAGGGCCTACCAATGCCAGCAGGTTTCCCCCTATGCTGAGGGCCGCAGCCAACAATAGCAGCCACTTATATTGAGACAAATACCGCCACAGGCGCTTCAAAATGATACCGGAACGGATGCTGGGGCGCTCAAATTTCCCGCTGCCGCCAGGTCCGGCCGGCATGGTATTTCTTGCGCGCATCTAATCGACCTCCCCCATTTGAATCTGGGCAATTTCCCGGTAGCTGGCACAGGTACGCATCAGCTCTTCATGCGTGCCATATCCGTCGATACGGCCATCCTCTAGAACAAGGATATGATCGGCATGTCGGATGGCGCTGACGCGCTGGGCAACGATAATTTTTGTCGAATCCCGCAGCTCCTTCGACAGAGCACGACGCAGCGCAGCATCAGTCTTATAATCCAGTGCGCTTGAGCTGTCGTCCAGAAGAAGAAGCTCCGGCCGGGCGGCCAACGCCCGCGCCAACAAGACACGCTGCTTTTGCCCGCCGCTTAAATTGACGCCGCGCGAAGCCAGAAGAGCCCCAAACCCGCCCGCTCGCTCGGCGATAAAATCGGCTTGTGCAGTTTGTGCTGCCCATACGATATCCTGCTCCTCCAGCCCACGTCCAAAATCAATGTTTTCCCCCAATGTATCAGAAAAGAGGAAGTCGTTTTGAAAGACGATTCCAAACATGCTGTGCAGCTTTTCTGAGGGAATGGAGCGCACGTCCTGCCCATGAATACGGATGGATCCGGCGTCCGGATCGTAAAAGCGCAGTAACAGACGCAAGATCGTGCTTTTACCGCTGCCCGTCGGGCCGATGATTCCCAGAGTCTCC
>CAJMOV010000140.1 GCA_905215125.1 uncultured bacterium
GATGAAAAGAATGGACTTTGGTACGAATTGCAGGGTGACGATTATGTTCCCCTGATGATCATGCGCGGCGACGGCGGCGTTATGGAAATCAGCGAGATGAAAAAGCGCCCCGTCCTGACGATGCTGTCCGGTCCCGCCGCGTCCGTTATGGGCAGCCTGATGTACCTGCGTGCGTCCAACGGCGTCTACTTTGAGGTTGGCGGCACGACGACGAACATCGGCGTCATCAAGGACGGCCGCCCCGCCATCGACTACTCCATCGTCGGCGGTCACCGCACCTACATCAGCAGTCTGGACGTCCGCGTTCTGGGCGTGGCGGGCGGCTCGATGGTGCGTGCCGACAAGAGCGGCGTCAAGGATGTCGGTCCGCGCTCGGCGCACATTGCCGGTATGGACTACGCCGTCTTTACCCCGGAGGAAGAAATTGTTGACCCGAAGGTCATCTTCTTCTCCCCGAAGGAGGGCGACCCCGACGACTATGTCGCCATCGAGCTGGCAAGCGGCAAGCGCATCACCATCACCAACACCTGCGCCGCGAATGTGCTGGGGCTGATTTCCCCCGATAACTTCGCCTACGGCAATGCCAATGCTGCCCGTAAGGCTATGCAGCCGCTGGCGGACTACATGGGCAAGACGGTCGAGGAGGTCGCTACCCAGATCCTGACCCGCGCCTACGAGAAGATCGAGCCGGTCATCACCGAGCTGGCCGCAAAGTACCGCTTGGAAAAAGACCAGATCAGCCTGGTCGGTGTCGGCGGCGGTGCAGCTGCCCTGATCGGCTTCTGCTCTGACAAGATGGGGCTGCGCTATTCCATCCCCGAAAACGCCGAGGTCATTTCCTCCATCGGTGTGGCACTGGCGATGGTGCGCGACGTCGTTGAGCGCGTTGTGCCCAATCCCACGCCGGAGGACATCCGCTCCATCAAGGCGGAAGCCATCGACAAGGCCGTCGAGAGCGGCGCAACGCCGGACAGCGTCGATGTGCATATTGAGATCGACCCGCAGACCTCCAAGCTGACGGCCATCGCCCTCGGCTCCACCGAGGTCAAGACGACCGACCTGCTGAAGGAATGCACCCGCGAGGAAGCCGCCCAGCTGGCCGCCGACGACCTGAAGGCCACGACTGCCGAGGTCAAGCTGGAGGGCGCGACGAAGAACTTCTTTGTCTACGGTCTTGACCGCAAGAACAAGCACCCGCTGCGCATTCTGGACAAGAAGGGCTTCATCAAAGTCCAGCGCAACGATGGCAAGGCTGTGCTGTGCAAGGCGGGCAGCTACCGCAACATCGTCTCCCAGCTGTGGGAGGAGCTGGCCATCTACCAGCAGGATGCCATCCTGCGGCCTGACTATTACATCTGCGCCGGTGCCCGCGTGATGGACTTCTCCGGCTCGGTGGACCTCGACAAGATCATGATGCTGATGGAAGTCGAAATGCAGATGATCAACCCCGGCGACGATGTGATCATCGTCGGCGCGAAAAACAGCCTGTAATTTACAAAGAAAGCAACACCGCATAATTCTAAGTGCCGATACGGCGAGCGAGGTGCGGCAGCTGCTAAGCCAAAAGCGCAGATAATACTTTGTGTATTATCGAGCATTTTGGCAACGCAGATGCTGTGCCGCAGCCGCCGGAGCGGTGCTTAAGCCGTAAGGCGAGAATTATACGGTGTTGCCAGAAGGAGAACCGCCATGACGGACTTTTTCAAGCGACTATTGAACCAGCCCGAGCCGCCCGCTGCACCCGATGTGCCGCCCGCGGAGATGGCGGCGTATCTCCGCAGTCTGGATGACCGGCAGTGGGGGCGGTACGCCTTCAGCCGTGAGCCGCTGGAGGGAAAATTCACCCCGCAGCAAAAGGATGCCTACACCGCCGCCGCCAATGCCTGCGGCGCGGAGTGGGCGGACAAGCTGGCCGCGGAACATGACACCCGCGACCCGCTGACGCTTTGCGGCGAACTGGGGCTGAAGCTGGAAACCCCGGCCACGCCCGCAGGCGGCGGGCAGGTGCTGTTCGCCCAGTTTGTGCAGCCGGATGAGATCACGATCTTCACCGA
The DNA here is from genome assembly GCA_905215125.1 of uncultured bacterium. Classification (GTDB taxonomy): domain Bacteria; phylum Bacillota; class Clostridia; order Oscillospirales; family Butyricicoccaceae; genus Ventrousia. The sequence continues at coordinate 2,055 of CAJMOV010000140.1, forward strand.
CTGTCTTGACAAGGCCGAGACACTGGGCGGCTTACTCCCCTCCCGCGCTAAGCTGCAAAGCATCATTCTTGCCCACGAGCTGTTCCACGCCGTTGAGGAAGCGAACCCTGATATTTATACCCGCACCGAGAAAATTGAGCTGTGGCGCAAGCCGTTCTCCAACAAAAGCTGCATCGTCTGTCTGTCGGAGATCGCGGCGATGGCGTTCGCGAAGCAGTTGCTGGGGCTGGACTTCAACCCCTACGCGCTGGATGTGCTGCTGGTCTACCCTTATGACGCGCAGGCCGCCTGCGGGCTGTATGCGGAAATCTGCGATCTGATGAAGGAGGAATGAGCCATGCTGACAACAAATTTGAAGCTGGCCGAGAAATACAACTACCTTGACCCGAAGTTCAAAAAGGCGTTCGAGTTTTTGCGCACGGCAGACTTGGCTGCCCTGCCGCTGGGCAACACGCCCATCGACGGCGACGAGGTCTTTGCCAATGTGCAGGCGTACACGACGCTGCCCGATGCTGACGCGCCGTTCGAGAGCCACGAGAAATATTTTGACTTGCAGTTCGTCGTCTCCGGCGAGGAACGCTTCGGCTACGCGCCGCGCGATCTCTGCAAGCCCGCAATGGCTTACGATGCTGACCGCGACCTTGTGTTCTATGAGGAACCCGCCGAGAGCGGCTGCATCATCCTGAAAGCGGGCGATTTTGCCATCGTCCCGCCGGAGGATGCCCACGCCCCCCGCCGCCAAACCGCCGCAGGCGCGTGCGCGGTAAAAAAAATCGTGGTAAAGGTCAAAGTGTAAAAGGCAAAAACAATGCCGCTGTGGTTGCGTTGCGCAACTGCAGCGGCATTTTTTGTGGCTTGCGGGAAGCGGCGATGTATGGCAACGCAAACAACAACCGTTTGTTCCTTTTATTCCGAATATGCAAGCCCTTCTTCTGTGCACCAACGGACAGCAATGTCTCTGTAGGCCTTTTCAAGATAGTCGTACCACTGCTGTTCTAAACCGTGATAGCGTATAGACTCCTTGAACCGGCGAAAAGCACTTTTTCCCCGAATGCTATAAGAAAGATCGCTTTGCACCTTTCCGGGAGAAAGCTGTTCGATAAAGTCCTCCATGATGCGGTATCCGTGTATCTCGTACCTGGTCGGAAATCGAAGAAACCGTTTTGGGTCGGTTTCGATTTCGGCAGCCAGCACTTCGTCGGTTTCTCCGTTAAGCAGTGGGTCGGCAAGATAAACGGTTTCTCCGGTTTTAGTATCCCAAAAACTTGTAAAGAAATCGTCGGACATTTCAATCGCTTCAATGACCTGCTCCAACTTGATAGTCATTTTCTCAAAACTTCTCTGAATGGGCAGTGCTTTTCGGAGTCTCTTTGTAGTCAACGGAGAAACCCTCCAAGAGTAAGTCGCTCAGATTCACGGTATCACCTGCCGATACGGTTTTGTCGTGGAGCCGAAGTTTGTCCGTGATTAAATTATACTACGCCCAATGCATCAAGGCAATCGCAAGTTGTACTCTCCGGTGTTAAGTTGTACGCATTGCCGTAAGATCACAGAGGGAAAAATTCCTCCTTTTGTGGTTTTACGGATAGGATACGATAGTATCTTAGTATTTTATTTATTTAGTTATTTATTTGTGTTGGATTTACCTGTACAGGGAAATCCCGTCTAGGTAAATGCCGTTGCGGTAAAATAAAAATCCCCGGAAGGCCGTCCGCTTGGGGGCTGATTTTCTTTTACATGCCCGCTTTGGAAGGTGCGGAGAGCTGGATGGAAAGCTCGATTTCAAACGGGCGATGCCAGGGAAAGGAAATTTGGCTGATTTCCACCTGTGCAGGGAGAGAAAGGCCTTTGGCCAGCCGGCACATCTGCCGTGTCACATATTTTGCAAGCAGCTGTTCCTGCCAGGAGCCGTCAAAAGAGAGCCCTTTTCGCTGCGCGTATGCAGCAACGTTCTGGCGCACCAGGCTCATATAAAGCCAATCCTCCAGAATCCGGTGGCAGGTGAACAGGGCACTTTGTGTGCTATCTTTGCCGCAGAGCATTCCCTGGGCGATGCAGCAGCCGGCAGCATTGGCCGCTGTGTTCCAGCCTGCATAGGCATAGAGCGTTTTCAACAGATTTTGCTGCTGCAAAAGGTCCATCCATTCCCGGTCGGCTCCGTTTGTGACAGCCAGGTCGGCCAGAATCACAGGCTTTTTGGCGGCCAGCGCCCGCAGATTGGCGGCGAGATCGGGCAGGCATCGTTCGCCAAAAGCAGAGTGAGGGGCGGGAGATTTGGCGTCGCCCATGGCGCTTTGCCCTTCGGTGGGGGCGTTGACAACAAGGATGTAGTCGGCTTCTTGCAGGGAAAAGCAGGTTCTGCCGCCGGCCGCGGCGACCAGCCATTTGAGGTTTTCGCCCAGCGGCCGGTCTTCAAAGCGGGGAATAACCATAGGTGCGCCGGCGCTGCTGTAACAGATGTGCACCGACGGGGTTATGCCGCGGCTGTGGTTGACCGCCCGTGCCAGCAGGATGCAGCCGGCCTCATCGGCGCCGGAGTAGCTGTATATGCGGCTGCCCAGCGCGTGGCTGCGGATAGCGGCGGCGAGCTGCTGCCGCTCTGCGGCGGCCCATCCCAGGAGAGCACAGTCGTCCAGGGGAATGGTGAGAAAATCCAATACCCCCTGTTCCGCCAGAAAAATAGTTTGCAGATTCACCGCGTGGTTGGTGCTGCGCCGGCTGCAGAAATCGGAGAGGACGGAGCGCGGAATGCTCTGTTCCAGGCCGGAAAGCTCGGATTTTTCTTCGGCTGTGGCCAAATTGCGCTGGATTTTGTCCCGCAGCACTCCCACACGGAAGAGGGAGCTCCCGTGCTCGGCATAGTAGTCCGGCTCCTCGTCGGCAGAATTGTAGCAGGGCGCCCGCATGATAAGGCTGAAGGCAAAGAGCTTGACCTGGGGATATCGCGCGCGCAGATCGGCCAGAAGATGCAGGCGATCCAAACATTCCCGGGTGGTTTGATGGTGCAGCCGGGAAGGGACGATGCCGCCATATACGAGCATATCAATCGAGATCACCGCATAGTCACAGCAGGAAAAGTTTTTTTCCAGCCATTGCGCCAGCAGCAAAAACGGGGCAGGCCGCTTTTTGCTGCCCATCAGCTCTTTGGGAGGGAGCAGCAGCTGGACATCGGTGCATTTTTCGACCATTAACGCGGGATAGAGAAAGTTGCAGGGGCGCTCATCCAATGGCAGCAGCAGGATACGGGGCATAGCCAGTCCTCCTTTTTATGGAGCGAGAATCTCGTCGATGAGCTTGTCCGCCATGGAAAGGCTGCGGGGCACGTGGAACGGGCCCTTGAAGGTGCTTCCCTTGCAGGCAGGCAGCGTGGGTTTGCCGTCCCGGCGCAGGTATCCATACCACTCCCCGTATGCAGGGTCGGCGAAGTGGTCGCGGCAATAGGCGATGGTTTTGTAGAACCAGTCCAGATAGGTTTCGTCCCGGGTGTCGCGGTAGGCCATGAGGCTGGCGATGAGGATTTCGTTGTGGGGCCACCACAGCTTCATGTCGTGTTCATAGGCTTCGGGGGGCAGCCCCATGCAGTCAATGAAATAGAGCAGACCGCCGTATTCCTGGTCCCAGCCGGCGTTGATGGCAAAACGGAACA
>CAJMOV010000141.1 GCA_905215125.1 uncultured bacterium
CCGACGAATACGCCGGGCAGGACGGCAAGAGCCAGTCGCTGGCCGACGCCGATCCCGCGGCCGATGCCGTCGTCACCGGCGGCAACGCCAACATGGTCATCCACCTGCCCAAGATGGATAAGGTCATCGGCATGCTCGACTATGTCGACGTCATCGCCGGCGGCCACGCCGGCAGCCTCCAGCCCGACGGCACCATCGAGGCTGAGCTGCAGGTCATCACCGGCGCCACCAACGAAATGGGCTTTAACAAGCTGAGCGCCAGATAACGGAAAGGAGGAAACGGAAATGAGCTTTCGCGTAGTTCACTATATCAACCAGTTCTTTGCCCAGGTTGGCGGCGAAGAAATGGCTCACATCCCCCCCGAGAAGAGAGAGGGTCCCGTCGGCCCCGGCACTGCCTTTAACGCCGCCTGGAAGGGCGAGGCGGAAATCGTAGCCACCATCGTCTGCGGCGACTCCTACTTTGCCGAGCATGAGAAGGAAGCCCGCGAGCAGGTCCTCGCCTGGGTCAAGGAGCTCAACCCCGACCTGTTCATCGCCGGCCCGGCCTTCAACGCCGGCCGCTACGGCTATGCTTGCGCCAACATCTGTAAGGCTGTACAGGACGAGCTGGGCGTCAAGGTCCTGACCGGTATGTACGAGGAAAACCCCGGCGCCGACCTCAAGGAAAAGGTTCTCATCGTCTCCACGGCCAACAGCGCCGCCGGCATGCGCAAGGCTGCGCCCGTCATGGCCAAGCTGGCCCTTAAGCTGATGAAAAACGAGGAGCTGGGCGCTTCCTGCGAAGACGGCTATATGCCCAACGGCATCCGCCGCAACTTCTTTGAGCAGGAGCGCGGTTCGACTCGTGCCGTCAACATGCTGCTCAACAAGCTGGCTGGCAAGCCCTTCACCACTGAGTATCCCATGCCCTCCTTTGACCGCGTGCCCCCCAACCCTGCCGTTAAGGATCTGAGCAAGGCGACCATCGCCCTGTGCACCTCGGGCGGCATTGTCCCGAAGGGCAACCCCGATCACATCGAATCCTCCTCCGCCTCCCACTATGGCGAGTATGACATCACCGGTGTCAACGACCTGACGGCCGACACCTACGAGACGGCCCACGGTGGTTATGACCCTGTCTACGCCAACGAGGACGCCGACCGTGTCCTGCCTGTTGACGTGCTGCGCGACTTGGAGAAGGAAGGCAAGATCGGCAAGCTGCACCACCTGTTCTACACCACCGTCGGCAACGGCACCGCCGTCGCTTCCGCTAAGAAGTTTGCCGCCGAATACGCCCAGAAGCTGCTGTCCGCCGGCGTTGACGCGGTAATTATGACCAGCACCTGAGGCACCTGTACTCGTTGCGGTGCAACGATGGTTAAAGAGATCGAGCGCGCTGGCATCCCCGTTGTCCACATGTGCACGGTCACCCCGATTTCCATGACGGTCGGCGCCAACAGAATTGTCCCGACCATCGCCATTCCTCACCCCCTGGGCAACCCCGCCCTGTCGCATGAGGAAGAAAAGGTTCTCCGCCGCAAGCTGGTGGAAACCGCTTTGGAGGCCTTGACCACCGAGGTTGAAGACCAGACCATTTTTGAGCCCAAGCTGTAAACAGCAGCTTTCAGGAGGCCGCCGCAGGGCGGCGGCCTCCTGCCCCCCTTGTCCCGCCACCCGTATCGGGCGCACTCCGCCCCTTGAATTGGAAAGCAAGCCGGTATTTGAACCGGTTAAATATATAGTTTCTTTTTGCGCAATAATAACATCATATACGACTGGGGAGTGCAAAACATGAGCAAAATCTATGACGTCGCTATCCTGGGCGCCGGCCCGGCCGGCCTTTCCGCCGGTATTTATGCCGGACGCAGCCGCCTTGCCACCGTCATTGTGGAGAAGGGCCAGGACGGCGGCCAGATCGCCATCACTGACGACATTGAAAACTATCCCGGACAGGGTCCTGAAGGGGAGAGCGGTCCCGCCCTCATCTCCCGTATGACCAAGCAGGCCGAGAAATTCGGCGTCGAGCGCGTCAGCGACGTTGTCAAGGAGGTCGTCCTGGAAGGCAGCGTCAAGAAGCTGATCTGCGGCAAGCAGACCATTGAAGCTAAGACCGTCATCATCGCCACCGGCGCCACCGCAAAGCCCATCGGCTGCAAGCGCGAAGGCGAGTTCATGGGCCGCGGCGTCTCCTACTGCGCCACCTGCGACGCCAACTTCTTTGAGGACTTTGAAGTCTACGTCGTCGGCGGCGGCGACTCGGCCATTCAGGAAGCCTTGTACCTGACCAAGTTCGCCCGCAAGGTCACCGTTATCCACCGCCGCAACGAGCTGCGCGCGGCCAAATCCCTTCAGGAAAAGGCCTTTGCCAATGAAAAAATCGCTTTCCTGTGGGACACCGTTGTTGAGGAGCTGCACGGCGACGACATCCTCAGCGGCATGACGGTCAAGAATGTCAAGACCGGCGAGCTGACCCGGATTGACGCCGACGAGGAAGACGGCATGTTTGGCCTGTTTGGCTTTATCGGCTACAACCCCAAGACCGAGCTGGTCGAGGGCAAGCTGGAGCTGGAAAACGGCTATATCAAGGCCGACGAGAATATGCATACCTCTGTTCCCGGCGTTTTTGCCGCCGGCGACGTTCGCGTCAAGAGCCTGCGCCAGGTTATCACCGCCGCGGCCGACGGCGCCATCGCCGCTGTTCAGGCTGAGCATTATCTGCTCAACAACAACCACTAAGCCCTGCCCTGCGGCAGAAAGCCTGTTGAAAACAAGCCCTTTTAAGGCAAAATCATAAGGAGGAACAAATCATGCTGGAACTGACGAAAGACACCTTCCAGGCCGAGGTTCTGGACGCTGAAGGCACCATCCTGGTTGACTTCTTCGGCGACGGCTGCGTGCCCTGCGCCGCACTCATGCCCCACATCCACAAGTTTGCCGAAACCTACGGCGACAAAATCAAGTTCACTTCCCTCAACACGACCAAGGCCCGCCGCTTGGCCATCGGCCAGAAGATTCTCGGCCTGCCCGTTATCGCCATCTATCAGGGCGGCCAGAAGGTTGCCGAATGCGTCAAGGACGACGCCACTCCTGAAAACGTCGAAAAGATGATCAAGGAGTACTACAAATAAGCCCTGCCCCTGTTAAGCGCGTATATCCCCGCAAGGGGTTTACGAGCGCGGCGCTGCCGCGTTAAAAATCTAGAAAAAGGAGGAGAAGAACCATGAGCATTTTGAGCGGCAAGAAGGTTATCATCATCGGCGACCGTGACGGCATTCCCGGCCCGGCCATCGAAGAGTGCGCCAAGTCTGCCGGTGCAGAAGTTGTGTACTCCTCGACGGAGTGCTTCGTCTGAACCGCCGCCGGTGCAATGGATCTGGAAAACCAGAAGCGCGTGAAGGATTTGGCTGAAGAGCACGGCCCCGAGAACATTGTTGTTCTGCTGGGCGCCGCCGAAGCCGAAGCCTCCGGCCTGGCTGCTGAGACGGTCACCAATGGCGACCCGACCTACGCAGGTCCGTTGACAGGAGTCTCGTTGGGACTCAAGGTGTATCACGTTTGTGAACCGGAAGTAAAAGCAGAATTTGATGAGGGGATCTATGAAGATCAGATCAGCATGATGGAGATGGTTTTGGACGTCGATGAAATCTGCGGCGAGATGAACAGCATCCGCGAACAATACTGCAAATACTAAAGAGCGAAGCGGCGGGGGTGATGAGGGTTCATCGCCCCCGCTTTCCGTTTTTTCCATAGTGGAATACGATGAATATGGCGCACATTATCGTTTTTATCAATAATATTAATTGGGAGAGATGCGAGCAATGAACAGCGTTATCAAAGGAACCGGCTACGTCCTGGTTCACACGCCCGACATGGTCCTGCACAACGGCACCACACAGACGACCGAGCGGATCGTCAACCCCGATTCCGAATACCTCAAGGAGCTGCCTAAGCACCTGCGCAGCTATGAGGACGTCATTTCCTACTACCCCAACCAGACCTATATTGGAAACGTCACCCCGGACGAGCTGGCCGCTGTCGAGCAGCCCTGGCACGATAAGAAGGATGCAAACGCCAAGCGCGTCGGCCCCTTCGGCGAAATCATGCCGCAGGAGGAGTTCCTGCTGCTCATGCAGGCCTGCGACGTCTTTGACCTGGTCAAGCTGTCGAGCGACTTTGTCGCCGCGCACAAGGACGCCCTGCTTAAAAATGAGGTGGTCGCCCCCGCTGTCGAAGGCCGCCTGACTGACGGCGTGCCCCAGGCCGAAATTGAAAAGCATGTCAATGAGGAACACGCCGAGCCCCTGTACCACGGCGGTAAGCTGGTCGGCTGCGTCAAAAACGCTCACGATATCGACGTCAACCTGTCCAGCCACGTCATGCTGGAAAACATCGTGTCCAAGGCGTCCTCTGTCCTGGCCATGCTGTATGCCGTCCGCAACGCCGGCGTGGACAAGAACGAAATCGAATACGTCATCGACTGCTGCGAAGAAGCCTGCGGCGACATGAACCAGCGCGGCGGCGGCAACTTTGCCAAGGCCGCGGCCGAAATCGCCGGCCTGGGCGCCGCTACCGGCTGCGACGTGCGCGGCTTCTGCGCCGGCCCTGCCCACGCCATCCTCAACGCTGCCTCCCTCGTCGCGGCCGGTACCTTCAAGACCGTCATGGTCACAGCCGGCGGCTGTACCGCCAAGCTGGGCATGAACGGCAAGGACCACGTCAAGAAGGGCCTGCCCGCCCTGGAGGACTGCCTGGGCGGCTTTGCCGTCATCCTGACGGCCGACGACGGCGTCAGCCCCTGCATCAATCTGGAATATGTCGGCCGCCATACCGTCGGCACCGGTTCCTCGCCGCAGGCCGTCATTTCGGCCCTGGTCACCAGCGCTTTGGACAAAGCGGGGCTGAAAATCACCGATATCGACCGCTATTCCCCCGAAATGCAGAACCCCGACATCACCAAGCCGGCCGGCGCGGGCGACGTGCCGCAGGCCAACTACAAGATGATCGGCGCCCTGGCCGTCAAGCGCGGCGAGCTGGATAAAGCCGGTCTCGCCACCTTCCCGCAGGAGCACGGCCTGACCGGCTGGGCCCCCACCCAGGGCCACATTCCCTCCGGCGTGCCCTATATCGGCTTTGCCCGCAAGGAAATCCTGGAAGGCAAAATTCAGAAGGCTATGATTATCGGCAAGGGCAGCCTGTTCCTCGGCCGTATGACCAACCTGTTTGACGGCGTTTCCTTCATCATCGAGAAGAACACCGGAAAGGGCCAGGAAGCCGGCGTTTCCGAAGAACAGGTCAAGGGCCTGATCGCCAAGGCCATGAAGGAATTCGCCAACACCCTGATGGCGGAATAAGGGAGAGAGATATGGCAAGCAATATTGAAAAACTGGTCGCAAAGACCTTTCTGGACATGGCGCAGGGGCTGGAAACCGGTTCCTTCGGCAGCCGGCCCAAGATTGCGCTGACCGGTATGGGCAGCGAGCACGGTGAAGAAAACGCCATGCAGGCCGCCGTCATGGCATCGCGCAAGGGTGTCGACGTCTATTATATCGGCACCCTCGAGCACGAAGGGGTCACTACTGTCAAGGTGGCCAATGAGGACGAAGGCCACAAGAAGATGGAGGAAATGGTCGACAAGGGCGAGGTCGACGGCGCCGTCACCATGCATAACCTGCTTGCGAACCGATACGTGCCAATGCTACCTGCACGCCCATAG
>CAJMOV010000142.1 GCA_905215125.1 uncultured bacterium
TGATCACGCGGCCCTCCGCGTTTCTCGCGGCGCGGCCGATGGTCTGGATCAGGCTGGTTTCGCTGCGCAGGAAGCCCTCCTTGTCCGCGTCGAGAATGGCGACCAGAGAGACCTCCGGCAGGTCAAGGCCTTCGCGCAGCAGGTTGATGCCGACCAGCACGTCAAACTTGGCCATGCGCAGGTCGCGTAGAATTTCCATACGCTCCAGCGCGGCAACGTCGGAGTGCATATACCGCACGCGGATGCCGGCCTGCTGCAAGTAGTTCGTCAGATCTTCGGCCATCTTTTTGGTCAGCGTCGTGACGAGGACGCGCTCCTTGCGCTCGATGACGCGGTTGCACTCGCCGATCAGATCGTCGATCTGATCCTCGACAGGGCGCAGGCACCAGCTTGCCGATGGTGGCCAGCACCTGAATAATACCGCCGCAGCGCGTCGACAAAATGTTGAGCAGCAGCAGCAAAGCCAGAACGCCGACGGCCAGAAAACGCTGCTGCCAAACCCCCAGAGGGACAAAATACGCAGCGTAAACGGCAAAAGCAATGGCCTGCGCCGCCACCGACGCAGGATAGGAGATAATGGATTGCACCCAGCCCAGCAGAAAGCCCCATCTTTCCCCATACAGCTCTTCAAGATAGGTGTAAAGCCCGCCGGCCCGCGGAATGTTGGAAGCGATTTCCGCCACTGAAAGGGCCGATGCCAGCGTGATAACGCCGCCCAGAACCCAGGCAATGAGCGCCATGGCCGGCGTCCCAGCGTCGCGCAGTACGACGCTGGGCTTTAAAAAGATGCCCGAGCCAATGATCATGCCGATGACCAGTGCAAGCCCCTGCGGCACACCCAGCGTTTTTTTCATTTCTTGGTTTTGCATACCCCATCTCCCTTCAGCGCCGCTTCAGGCGCAGTACGCTAGTACAAGTATTCCTTTTTTAACATTATTTTATATCATATTTTGTCTCTTCAAGCAATCTATTTTTCCCCTTCCATCGCATTTTATTGATTTTGCCCAATCCAGCTTGACAGAGCTTTAGTATCGTCAATGAATACACAAATTTTTATGTATTTCTTATCTTTTTCTTAATGCCTGCCACATTGCCATTGCATTTGCCGCGGCGGCCGTGTATGATAAGGTAGTGCGGCGATTTTTTCTAAAATGACATGCGCCGCAGCGGAACTATTTAGCGGCGTTCTGCGTCTAAAATTTGCAGAGCCATTAAAACGCAGGAGGATAGCAATTATGTCTGACAACACTGCCGTGAAAACGGCCGAAAAACAGGCGGCGCCCCAGACACAGCCTGTGAGAAACAAATATGCCGGCGGTAAAAAACGGCGCGGGATGCCCAAGTGGCTGAAAATCCTGATCGCCGTCATTCTCATTGCCGCACTGTGCGGCACCGTATATTATTTTGTGCGCAAATTTTCCAGCAGCTCGGGCGATGTCACCATCGAAACGGGCGTCGTCTCCCGGGGTACGCTTTCCTCCCAGGTGACAGGCTGGGGTAACGTCGTGGCGCGGCAGAAGGCGGAATACGGCGCAACCTCCCGCGGTACGGTAACCGAGGTGGCCGTTGAGGCCGGCGATATCGTAAAAGCCGGAGATCTGCTTTTTGTCATCGATCCGACAGAGTTCCGCGAACAGCTGCAGGAGGCCGAGCAGGCCCTGCGCGTTGCAGCCGACGCCGTCACCAAAGCGACAAAGGCGCTGTCGCAGACCAGCGTGACCGCCCCCTTCTCCGGTAAGATGATCAAGGTGGGCACGCTGAAGGAGGGCGCCGACGTGTCCGCCGGCGCTGAAGTGGGCACGCTGGTCGACGATTCCGTCATGAAGCTGGCCCTTTACTTCAGCTATGCTTATGAAAACGACATCTATGTCGGGCAAAGCGTCACCGTCTCCATTCCTGACAGCATGGCGCAGGTAACGGGCAGCGTCGCTTCCATCGACAAAATCAGCAGGCCCGTCGACGGGGCCGTATGCTTCCGCGTCAACGTCTCCGTCCCCAACACGTCGGGCGCGCTAGCCGCCGAACAGGCCGCCGCAGGATACATAACGGCAAACGGCGTCGACATGATGCCCGCCATGGGCGGCAAGCTGGAATACAACCAGACGGAGGAAATCACCCTGCCTGTTGGCGGTACGCTGCAATATGTCGACCTGATGGAGTATGGCTCCTATAAAGCGGGCCAGACCATCTGCACCGTCGACGCCACCAGCCTGCAGGCTGATCTGGAGGCGGCGCAGAAGACCTATAACGAAGCCAATAAGCAGGTTACCGAGCTGCAAAACGATATGGTCAACACCGAAATCCGTTCGGAAATCAACGGCGTTGTCTCCAACCTGGTCGTCGCCGTCGGGGACAAGCTGCAGGCGTCCGGCACACCGGTCGTCACGGTATCCGATACCTCTTCCCTGCTGGTTGAAGCCGATATTGACGAGCTGGATATCAACAACGTCCAGCTGGGTATGCCCGTCATGATATCCTATAACGACGGCAACTCCACTTCGATGGGCGAAGTCACCTATGTCGGCTTTGAAGCCAAGAGCGAACAGGGCAGCCAGGGCGCTGTCGCTTACTTCCCCGCCCGCTTCAGCATCGGCGCCGACGCTGAAAGCTCTTTGCTGCCAGGCATGGGCGTCAACTACACCATCACCTCAACCATCAAGGAAGACTGCCTGATCGTACCCTCCAAGGCCGTCGTCTTCACCGAAGCGGGCACCGTCGTCTATGTCAAAAAAGGCGTCGGCTTTGACGATTACCCCGTCGCTTCCCTGACGCCTGAAGCCGAAAACGGCAATGCCGAAGGCGGGGAGGAAACCGCGGCCCCGGATGCGGGCATGGAGGCGGCCGCCGCGGAAAGCCAGATTCCAGAAGGCTTCTACCCTGTCGCAGTCGAAATCGGCCTGTCCGACGCAAATAACACGGAAATTGTCTCCGGTCTGGAGGAAGGGACGGAAATTTACGTCACAACCTACACCAATAACGACGGATATTATTATGGATAAGGCGGTGCCCCCATGCTCATCGATGTAAGACGCATCAGCAAGATTTACAATGAGGGGCTCGCCAGCGAAGTCCGCGCGCTTGATGACGTTTCCCTGCAAATCGACTATGGCGAGTTCACCACCATCTGGGGCCAGTCGGGCAGCGGCAAGTCGACGCTGATGAACATTCTCGGCTGCCTAGATCTGCCGACCTATGGCGAATACCTTCTGGACGGCGAGCCGGTCAACGAAATGCCGATGAAAAAGCTGTCGACCATACGCAACCACCACATCGGCTTTATTTTCCAGGGCTTTAATCTCATCCCGTCCCTGACGGCGCAGGAGAACGTCGAGCTGCCCCTTATTTACCGCGGCATGCCCCACAGCCAGCGCGTCGCGCTGTGCCGGCAGTCTCTGGAGGACGTCGGCCTTGGCGAGCGCATGAAGCACCGGCCGACCGAGCTTTCCGGCGGTCAGCAGCAGCGCGTCGCCATCGCGCGAGCCATCGCCGCCTCTCCCCCCATCATCATGGCGGACGAGCCGACTGGCAACCTGGACTCCCGCTCTGGGGCGGAGATTATGCAGCGGCTGGCCAATCTCAACGACCAGGGCGCGACCATTATTCTCATTACGCACGACCTGCGACTGGCCCGCGCCGCCAAGCGCATCATCACCATCCACGACGGCCGCGTCATCGGCGATGAAAGCGTGCCGGAAGATCAGCGGCGCGAAGCGCTGACCTTTGTCGAGCCGGCGCAGGCACAGAAGGAAGGGGGCCAGGAACAATGACGCGCATACTCCAGACCTTTTCCATGGCCATGAAATCCATCTTCAACAACAAGATGCGCTCGCTTCTGACCATGCTGGGCATCATCATCGGCGTCATGTCGGTTATCACGCTGGTTTCCGTCATGCGCGGCTCGCAGGCCAAAATCATGGAAAGCTATGCCAAGATGGGCACCAACCGCATCAGCGTTTATTATTATACCTGGGATGGCAGCGACTTTGCCGGCGACCTGTACGACTACTGCAAGGGGCTGACGGCCGAGGTTCAGGGCGTCACCCCCAACACACAGCAATGGCTGACGCTGCGCTACAAGACCAAAAGCATGGAGACGCGCGTCAACTTCGGCTCCGACCAGTTTGACCTGTGCGAAAATTATGAGATCGCCGCCGGCCGCAGCCTGTGCTATGCCGACATCTACAACCGCGTTAAGGTATGCGTCTTGGGCAGCCGCGTTGCAAAGGAATTTTTCAATCTGGAAAACCCCATCGGTAAGACCATTAAAATCCGCGGCGATCAGTACACCGTCGTCGGCGTCTTTCAGTCCAAATACGACAACCAGGAGGGCTCTGACGACGACATGATCCTCGTCCCCTATTCGCGTATGCGCTCTATTGTCGGCAGCAATCAGATCACTGATTTTACCGTCAAGGCCACCAGCGCGCAGAATGTCAACATCGCCGTCAACAAAATCGGCAACTGGTTGAGCGAGCGGGTCAAGGACGGGTATTTCGACGTTTATTCCAACACCAACTACATCGAACAGCAGAATGAAAGCAATTTGATGATGACCCTGCTGGTCGGCGGTATTGCGGGTATCTCGCTGCTGGTCGGCGGCATCGGCATTATGAATATCATGCTGGTGTCGGTCGCCGAGCGCACGCGCGAAATCGGCATCCGCATGGCCATCGGCGCCAAGCGGCGCGACATCGTCACTCAATTTCTCATCGAGGCTGCGACCATCAGCGCCTGCGGCGGCCTAATCGGCATTGCGCTGGGGGCCATGGGATCCGCGCTTCTGTCATCCGCTATTTTGAAGGAGGTCTTTCTGCCCGATCCGACCATCACCATCGGCGCTTTCCTGTTCTCGGTCGTGCTGGGCGTCTTCTTCGGGTTCTATCCTGCCAACAAGGCTTCCAAAATGCAGCCGGTGGAAGCCCTGCGCAATCAATAGGAGGGGATTATTCACATGAAAAAACGCTTAATTGCACTTGCGCTCGCCGTCGTCATGCTGGCCGGCATGGCGCCTTCAGGCGCCGTCTTTACCGACGTTTCGGACAACAGCGAACGCTGGGCCGCCGAAACGCTGGCCTCGCTGGGCATTGTCAGCTCTGTTTCCAGCTTCAACCCCGACAGCTCGCTGACCCGCGCCGAATTCTGCAAAATGGCAGTGCTGGCCGCCGGATTCAGCGAGGAATCGCTGTACGCCAGCTATACCATTTTCCCCGACGTGCTGGCGTCCAGCTGGTATTCGGCCTATGTCAACGCCGCCGTGCGCAAATACCAGATTCTTCAGGGCTACCCCAGCGGCCTGTTTATGCCGGACAACAGCATCACTTACGGCGAAGCGGCCACCATCCTGGTCAAAATGCTGGGCTATACCGTTGACGACGTCGGCTACTTCTGGCCGCGCGACTACATCCTCAAGGCCGAGCAGGTCGGCCTGACGCGCGAGATGGATTCCCTCTCCCCCGACGCGCCGCTTCCCCGCGGGCAGGCCGCCATTTTGATCCGCAACCTTCTGCTGTGCGACCAGAAGGAGGGCGGCGCTTTTTCCGCCCAGGGGTTCCGCACCGGTGAGGAAAGCCTGCTGGCCGCAACGTGGGAGACCGACTCCACGCTGGAATATGGAGAAGTTCGCCTGTTCGTCGGCGGAGAGGAGAGCATCGTATCGGCCTCCCAGCCCATTTCCAGCGCCCTGAT
>CAJMOV010000143.1 GCA_905215125.1 uncultured bacterium
GGACTGAATGCGGTCCGAAAGAGCGGATGCGTAGATCCCTTGACCGCCCGTACCGACGGGTTTCAGCTGGTTCTGCTTGACGCTGCGCCGGACAAAATCGGCCAGTGGGCCGACGTCGTCATCGAACGCAGTTCCACCTGGGCGTTGTTCGCCCGGCTTTAGAGAGAAAAAGGAGCAGTAGATATGGCCGATTTTACCCCTATGATGAAGCAGTATTTTGACATCAAGGAACAGTACAGCGATTACATCCTGATGTACCGTCTGGGCGATTTCTATGAAATGTTTTTTGACGATGCCAAGCTGGTGTCCAAAGAACTGGATTTGACCCTGACAGGGCGGGACTGCGGCCAGGAGGAACGCGCGCCTATGTGCGGCGTGCCTTATCATAGCGCCGAAGCATATATCGGCCGGTTGATTGCTAAGGGATACAAGGTTGCCATTTGTGAACAGACGGAAGATCCGGCTAAGGCTAAGGGGCTTGTGCGGCGCGAAGTGGTGCGTATCATCACACCGGGAACAGTAATGGAAAGCTCCATGCTTGACGAGCAGCTTAACAACTTTATCAGCGCCGTCTATCTCGATTCACTGGGGGCAGGCATCTGCTTTTGCGATCTGTCTACAGGGGAGGTATTCGCCACACAGCTGGATGAGGTCAGTCCCATTCGCTTTATTATGGGTGAGCTGGACAAATTTTCACCCAGCGAG
Source organism: uncultured bacterium (assembly GCA_905215125.1). Lineage (GTDB taxonomy): Bacteria > Bacillota > Clostridia > Oscillospirales > Butyricicoccaceae > Ventrousia. Next base: position 706 of record CAJMOV010000143.1, read on the forward strand.
GCGTTGCTGTCTGACGCGGCGGCGTCCAACGAAGAGCTGACGGGCTTTTTGCGTCAGCAGGGCAGTTGCCATATCGAGATGGGGGGAGAATGGCGCTTCCGTTTTGAAAATGCGCAGGAAAGCGTCTCAAAGCAGTTTTACGGCGGAGAAGAAATCCCCGGCGATATTGTGCAACAGCGCTTTCTTATCTGCGCGCTGGGGGGACTTTTGTCTTACCTGTATGAAACGCAGAAAAACGATATCTCTCATGTCAACCGGCTGGAGGTTTATCAGCAGAACCAGTTTATGGATTTGGATCTGACAGCACGGCGCAACCTGGAAATCACAGCCTCCCTGTCGTCCGGCGATAAAAAGGGCTCGCTGCTGTGGGTGCTGGATAAAACGCGGTGCGCTATGGGCGCGCGGCTGATCCGTCAGTGGCTGGAAAAGCCTCTTGTCAGCGTTTCGGCTATTCAAAAGCGGCAGAACGCCGTTGCCGCGCTGGTGCAAGACCCCATTGCACGGGATAAATTGCAGCAGGCGCTTTCGGAAATCAACGATGTAGAGCGCATCATTGGCCGTATTGTTTACGGCACGGCCAACGGCCGTGATCTTCGCGCATTATGGCAGGTCTGTATACGACTGCCGGGCATCAAGCAAACGCTGAGCGAGTCAGAGTCCCCAACCCTGCAGGCGCTGGCCGGGCAAATTGACGATCTTGCAGATCTCGCTCAGCTTATCGACGCCGCTATTGTAGAAGCGCCGCCCTTTTCCGTCCGGGAAGGGATGATCATCCGCGAAGGCTTCAGCGAGGACGTTGATCACCTGCGCGGTCTGCTTAACGGAGGAACCAGCCGTGTTGCGGAAATTGAGCGGTCTGAACGTGAGCGTACCGGCATCAAGACTCTGAAAGTCGGTTATAATAAGGTGTTCGGGTATTATTTGGAAATCAGCAAATCATATATTTCCCAGGCGCCTGAAAGCTACATCCGCAAGCAGACCCTGACCAACTGTGAAAGATACATCACCCAGGAGCTCAAAGAGCTGGAAGGGGAGATACTATCGGCCAGCGAACGAGTTACGGCGCTGGAGTTTGAAATTTTTACCCGCGTCCGGGAAAAGCTGGCTGAACAGGCAAGCCGGGTGCAGAGAACCTCCCACGCGCTGGCCCGCGCTGATGTATACGCCTCTTTCGCTCTGGCAGCGGCACAATACAATTATTGCAGGCCCGAAATGGACAATTCCACCCGTATTGAAATTAAAGATGGCCGTCATGCCGTTGTCGAACGTATGCTGAAGGACAGTCTTTTTGTGCCCAACGACGCTTTTCTCGATTGTGGCGATAATCGTGTCAACATTATTACCGGACCGAATATGGCTGGGAAATCAACTTATATGCGCCAAATAGCCCTCATTGTCGTTATGGCGCATTGCGGCAGCTTTGTACCTGCGGCATCAGCCAATATTGGTATCTGCGACCGTATTTTTACCCGTATCGGCGCATCAGATGATCTTTCCTCCGGCCGAAGCACCTTTATGGTGGAAATGAGCGAGGTCGCCAATATCCTGCAAAACGCCACATCACGCAGCCTGCTTATCCTTGACGAAATTGGGCGGGGAACGTCGACCTTTGACGGTATGGCGATCGCCCGGGCTGTGCTTGAGCATATTGCCGATAAGAAAAAATTGGGGGCAAAGACCCTGTTTGCCACCCACTACCACGAATTGTGCGAGCTGGAAGCTTCTGTCCCCGGCGTTAAAAACTATAACATTGTCGTTAAAAAACGGGGCGACTCCATCATTTTTATTAAAAAAATTGCCCGAGGCGGAGCGGGCGACAGCTACGGTATCGAGGTTGGCAAGCTGGCAGGCTTGCCGGACAGTGTTATCCGCCGGGCCAAGGACATCCTGAAGACCATTGAGAGCCAGCCGCACACAGCGTCGCAGGAAGGCTCGTCGACACAAACGCCGGACAGGCAGGTGAGTATGGGGGCTTACGCCGGTGAGCAGCTGCTGGAAGAGCTGCGCAGGCTGACGCCGGATACGCTGACGCCTATCGAAGCGCTTGGCCTGCTGTACAAAATGGCCGCCAAAGCAAAGGAGATTTAACATGGCAAAAATCCTTCGGCTTTCGCCGCAGATATCCAACTTGATCGCCGCCGGCGAGGTAGTCGAACGTCCCGGTGCTGTCGCCAAAGAGCTAATAGAAAATGCCATTGATGCCGGCGCTACCCGCATCTGCGTTGAAATGAAAAACGGCGGCGTTTCCTATCTGCGAATTACCGATAATGGCAGCGGTATTGAACGCGACGATGTGCGCACAGCCTTTTTGCGTCATGCAACCAGTAAAATTCGCACGGCGTCGGACTTAGACAGCATCTATACGCTGGGGTTTCGTGGCGAAGCACTGGCTGCCATCTCGGCCGTGTCCCGCATAGATCTGTTTACGCGGACAAAGTACGAAGCCGAAGGCACGCAAATTACGCTAGATGGTGGCAAGGAAATTGACTTTACAGAAACAGGATGTCCGGTTGGGACCACTATTATTGTACGGGATTTGTTTTATAATGTCCCGGCCCGTATGAAGTTTCTCAAAAAAGACGCCACCGAAGGAGCGTATGTGGAAGCAGCCGTTGTACATGCCGCGTTGTCGCGGCCAGATCTGTCCTTTCAGCTGATAAAAGACGGCCGCGAGACCATCAATACACCGGGAAAGGGCACGCTGACTGCGGCGATTTATGCTGTTTACGGCCGTGAGCTGGCTGAAGGGATGATCAGCACAGTGGGTAGCTTTCACGACATTATCGTCGAAGGCTGTGTGTCTTCGCCTATGGTTACACGCGCGACCCGCAGCCTGCAATGCTTTTTTGTCAATAATCGTGTGGTGCGCTCTAAAATTCTGACAGCTGCGCTGGATGAAGCCTATGGAAACCGCCTGATGCACGGCCGCAATGCTGTCTGCTTCCTCAACATCCGGGTCAGCCCTGAAATGGTGGATGTCAACGTTCATCCTGCAAAAATGGAAATCAAATTCACCCGTGAAAAGGACGTCTTCCGCGCTTTGCACAATACTATCAAATCGGCGCTGGAGGCTGATGATCAAATTAGCAGGCATCCGCCCGCACAGCGTCCAGAGCCTGAACCAGCGCCGGAACAGATGCGCATTTCCGCTCCTGCGCCGAAGGGTGAGTTTATGTCAGAAGCATCATCTTTCGCACAAACACCGCCCCTGCCGAGAAAGGAATACGTTTTCCCTGAAACCGATGCGCAGAATTATGTACAAGTGGCCAATACCCAGAGACCGCAATATGTAAATGCAGCAGGGGACATGGCCATATTGAGCGATATGTTGAAAAACCTGGGGTGTATGGAGGAAGACCGTATCCCCGAACCGCCCGCAAGATCCGAGGCAGCTACCATGACGGCCCTTCCGGTTGAAGCCGCGGCGCCATCAGCTGCGCCGCCTGTACAAAGAAACGGGATTCGCGTTGTCGGAGAGCTGTTTTCCACTTACATTATCGCTCAGGAGAAAGACGGGTTCTGGCTGATCGATAAACACGCGGCCCATGAGCGCATGATTTATACCGATTTGGTGGCAGCGCAGGAGGATCAAATGTCCCAGATGTTGCTGCAGCCGGTCACTGTTGTGCTTTCGCAGCCAGAAAAGGCGGCTTGTCTTGCCGGACTTGAGCAGCTGGAGAAAATGGGCTTTGTTGCTGAGGACATTGGAGCACAGGCTTTATTGGTTCGCCAAGCCCCCTTATATCTGGATGAAAAAGACATCCCCTCCGTACTTTCAGAAATCGCGGAAAAGCTAACCCTGCCGGGCAAAGCCAAGGTGGAAATTTACGATTCCCTTCTGAAAAGCGTGGCGTGCAAAGCTGCAATCAAGGCAGGACAGTTTAGCGATATGGTAGAAATGCAGCGCCTGGCGGAAAAGGTTCTTTCTCTGCCCGATGTGCGCAACTGTCCACATGGCCGCCCAGTCGCCGTATATACAACACAAAAAGAACTGGAAAAGAAGTTTAAAAGGATTGTATGAGCAAACGAATTGTTGCCATTGTCGGGCCAACAGCATCGGGTAAAACCGATTTGTCCATTGCGCTGGCTCAGCGCTTTAACGGCGAGATTGTATCGGCTGATTCTATGCAGATTTATCGCGGTATGGATATTGGAACGGCCAAGCCAACCCTGTCTGAGCGGAAGGGGATTGCACACTATATGTTGGACGTCGCCCAGCCGGGCGAGGATTGGTCGGTTTCCCGCTATGAGCTGGAAGCAAACCGGTGCATAGAGGATATATTGGCTCGTGGGAAGTTGCCCATTCTCTGTGGAGGTACAGGCCTTTACATCAACGCAGTCATCCGCGGTACGGGTTTTCAAGCCGGACAGATAAACGGAGAGGAACGCGCAAAATTAGAGCGCCAATGGGGCGAGCTGGGGGCGGAAGAAATGCACAAACGGCTCTGGCAGATTGACCCAGAAAGCGCAAAGCGTTTACACCCCAACGATAAGCGCCGTGTCATCCGTGCGCTGGAGGTTTACGCCTTAACCGGTACAACCATAACAGAACACAACCGGCAGACGCAGCTTCGCCCGCCCCGGTATGAAGCGCTGATGCTTGGGCTGCGCCCTGAACCGCGGGACGCCCTGTATGAACGAATTAACGCCCGTGTCAGTAAAATGGAAAAGGATGGTCTGGTGCGGGAAGCATATGAGCTGTATGCTGGCGGAATGCTGCGTGGTACGGCGGTGCAGGCCATAGGCTACAAGGAGCTGATCGATTATTTTGAAGGCCGCTGCGACCTGCAGGCTGCGTTGGATACCATCCGCAGGAAATCTCGCAACTATGCCAAGCGGCAAAAATTGCTATCCGTGTTATTTTTTCCATTATCTTTTTGCTTGG
>CAJMOV010000144.1 GCA_905215125.1 uncultured bacterium
TTTGCCCTGTCGCTGTCGGACACGTTCAATTAAGCCAACACCTTTTTTGTTATCCAGCTCGTTCAGCAGCTTCAATACTTTGCCCTTTTTGCAGTTGAGGTGTTCTGCGATATCTGTCACAGTGTAGTAGATAAATACACGGCCCTGATCGTCAGGCGGATAAGCACATACGGTCCAGCATCAGGCTGTATAGCAGCTTAGCATCCGTGGACAGGCCGCGAAACTGCGGGGCGGTAAACAGCAGCCGGGGGATACATAGAAAGCGGAAGCTCTCCAACTGCTCGCCGTAGTAATAATCAAAGCCCATTTATCCGTGCTCCTTTCTTCCTTTAGATAAGAAAACGGCACTATCCATTGGATATTGCCGTTTTCTGGCGGTTATTCTTTTGTCATAAAGATTTTTGTGCGGTGATTGCCTGCCTTTTTTGATACTCCTTATGTGTATCCGCCTTTCCCCTCACCGCTTTTTTATTTTGCCTTACGCTTCCAGCAGCTTTTCGCAGCTGGCCAGCAGGACGCAGGTGCAGAAAAGCTCCATGGCTTTTTTCAGCTCATCGACCGACGGATAGGACGGCGCGATGCGCAGGTTGGAATCCTCCGGATCGCGGCCATAGGGATATGTGGCCCCCGCCCCCGTCATGTTGAGTCCAGCTTCCTTGCACAGCTGGTGGATGCGTTTGGCGCAACCCGGCATAGCGTTAAAGCTGACGAAATACCCGCCCCTCGGCTTATGCCATGTGCCGGCTCCCGTACCGGCCAGACGGCGGTCCAGCGCCTCGAGCACCGCTTCAAATTTTGGACGCAGGACGGCGGCCTGTTTTTCCATATGACGGCGAACCCCTTCTGCGTTTTCGAAATAAAGGACATGACGCAGCTGGTTGAGCTTGTCAGGCCCAATGGCCTGTACCTTCATGATGTCCCGGGTCCAGGCGATATTGTTGTCGCTGCACACCAGCACAGCGACGCCGGCCCCCGGATAAGTGACCTTGGACGTCGAGGCGAACATCAGCACACGATCCTCCGTGCCCGCCTTTTTACATTCGTCCAGCAGGTTGAGGACATGGTCATGCTCGTCAAACAGATGATGGACGCAGTAGGCGTTATCCCAGAAAATGCGGAAGTCATCAGCTGCCGTCTTCATTTTGGCCAGCCGGCGCACCACCTCGTCAGAATAGGTTTTGCCCTCAGGGTTGGAATACATGGGTACGCACCACATACCTTTGATAAGCGGATCGCCGCCTGCAAGCGTTTCCACCCTGTCCATATCGGGGCCGTCTTCCAGCATGGGGACGGGGATCATTTCAATGCCCAGCTGCTGGCAGATGGCGAAATGCCGATCATACCCCGGCGCAGGACAGAGGAAACGGACCATCTCCTCCTGGGCCCAGGGTTTTCTGATCCCAGCCGCCCCAAAAACCCACAGGCGCATCATGGTATCATACATCATCGTCAGGCTGGAATTACCGCCCGCTATCACGTTTTCCGCCGGGACGTCCAGCATCTCGGCAAACAGCCTGCGGCAGGCCAGCAGGCCCTCCAGGCCGCCGTAATTACGCACATCGACGCCGTCGGACTTGACCTGGCTGTTGCTGCTGACAACGGTCAGGATGCCTTCGCTCAAATCCAGCTGCTCGGGCCCCGGCTTGCCGCGCGACATATCCAGCTTCAGCCCCGTCGCCTTGAAATCCTGAACCTGTTTTTCCAGCTCGGCCTTCAACCCATCCAGTTCCGCTTTGCTCATTTTCATCAGATCCATGATAACCCTCTCCTTGTCTTATGATTCCTGCGCTGACAGCGCAGCGCCGATGGCTGTTGCATAATCGGAATTTTCCGGGATGATAAAGCGCACGCCGTGCAGCTGCTCAAGCTGATGAAATACCTTGCGCATCGGTTCAATGGTCGACAGCTTCCCCGTCAGGACAATATCCCTTACCTGTTCTGCCTTTCCAGCAAATACTGCGAACATGCCGATAGTCTGAAAAACCATATTGGCAACCCCGACGGCCAGGTCACCGCTCGATGCAACATCGGACAGCTTACCGAAATTGGACGCGGTAATTTCACTGCCCATACCGGACAGGCTGCCTTCTGTAATGTCGCCAATGGTCAAATCAACATTGGCAAGATCGCCCTGCTTTGCCATGCTGACGATGTGCTCAAAGCTGCGCACGCCAATCATCTTGTCGCAAAGGCCCATCAACGTTCCACCGCCGACGCCGCTGCCGCCCAAATGGACAATTTTGTCCCCGTCTACCGACACCAGCGCCGTACCGGTGCCCATGCTGACAATGATGGCCCGCTGCGTGCCGGCCAACAGGCTGCCGCCCTGGCCGATGGCGAGGAACTCGTCGACCTTTTCCGTAGGGATACCGAAAAGGCTTTCTTTGATAAACGATGAGCCTACGCCGGTGAACATGACCTTATCAATATCGGCAATGCCTAGGTTATTCTCTGACAGAAATCGGCCGAAGGCCCCGTACGCCGACGTGATGGGATCCCCTGCCTTGACGCCGATGGGCGAGACGATTTCTCCCCCCAGCAGACCGACGATTTTGGTCGTGCTGCCGCCGATGTCAATGCCAACAATATAGCCCATGCTTAAAAATCCGCATTGCCGACTGTACGGGGGAAGGGCAGCACATCGCGGATGTTGGCGATGCCTGTCAGGTACATCACCATGCGCTCGAAGCCCAGGCCATAACCGGCATGCTTGGTGCCGCCATACTTGCGCAGCTCGAGATACCACCAGTACAAATCACGGTTCATTCCGTCCTCTGCGATGCGTTTTTCCAGGATGTCCAGGCGTTCTTCACGCTGGCTGCCGCCGATAATTTCGCCGATGCCGGGCGCCAGAAGATCCATGGCGGCAACCGTTTTGCCGTCATCGTTGAGACGCATATAAAACGACTTGATTTCACGCGGGTAGTCAGTGACGAAAACCGGCTTTTTAAAGACGGTCTCAGCCAGATACCGCTCATGTTCAGTTTGCAAATCGCAGCCCCAGAAAACGGGGAATTCAAAGCTATCCTTATTCTTTTCCAGAATGGAAATGGCTTCCGTATAGGTGACGTGGGCGAACTTTTCCTCCTCAGCTATGGCTGTCAGACGCGCCAGGAGACCCTTGTCGATGAATTGATTGAGGAAGGCCATCTCATCCGGGCAGGAAGCCAGCACATGACGGATGATGGACTTGACCATATCTTCTGCCAGCGCCATGTTGTCATTTAAATCGGCAAAGGCAATTTCCGGCTCGATCATCCAGAACTCGGAAGCGTGCTTGGTTGTGTTGGATTTTTCAGCGCGGAAGGTAGGGCCGAAGGTGTACGTCTTGCCGAAGGACAGGGCAAAAATCTCTGCCTCCAGCTGGCCGGATACCGTCAGATTGGTCGGCTTTTCATAAAAATCCTGGCTGTAATCGACCCTTCCGTCCTCTGTCCTGGGAACATTGCTCAGGTCAAGAGTTGTCACCTGAAACATGGCGCCGGCGCCCTCGGCGTCGCTGCCGGTGATAAGGGGGGTATGCGCGTAAACAAAGCCCCTCTCGTTAAAAAACTTATGAATAGCAAATGCCGCCTCCGACCGTACGCGGAAAACGGCGTTAAATGTGTTTGTGCGCGTGCGCAGATGCTGGAGGGTGCGCAGATATTCCAGCGTATGCCGCTTTTTTTGCAGCGGGTAGTCGCTGGGACATTCCCCTTCGATCTCCAGCGTTTCCAGCTTGACCTCCACGGGCTGCTGCGGGTTGGGAGAAGTTTCCACCATACCGCTGACGCGGATGGCAGTTCCGACGTTGAGCGACGCCGCCGTCTTATAGTTTTTCTCCTGCCCGTCGGCGACCAGCTGGATATTCTTAACTGTCGAACCGTCATTTAGCTCCACGAAAGCGCAGGCCTTGACGTCGCGCGCGGTACGCACCCAGCCGTTCAGATGGACTCTCTGCCCCACAAACTGCTGCGGAGCATGCAATATTTCACGGACGGTTGCTGTTTTCATTCTTCATTCCTCCTCAGCCGAGCTTCATCTGACGCAGCGCCCGGGCTATCTGATCAGGGCAGGACGTCGGCTTTCCGCCGCAGGTGATGCCCTCCAGCCGCGACGCTGCTTCTTCAGCGCTCATCCCGCGCACAAGGCTGGCAATCCCCTTCAGGTTCCCGTCGCACCCGCCCAAAATGGCAATATTGTCAATGACGCCGTCGGTGACGGTTATGCGCATTTCCCGCGCACAGACCCCAACCGGACGGTATGTCAGCTCTCTGGTCATCCTTTATCCTCCCTGGCACAGCTGCGCGCTATTCCGGCCAATAGCCGCTTTGTATATACTATCTCCATCAACATACAACTTTACCATAATCCACATTTTTTGTCTACCGCTTTTCTTGATTTTGGCTGTTTAAGACCTCTGTTTTCCTGTTTTTACGGGATTTTGCATAATAATCCATCCTGGGCCGTTCGATTTTAATACCGTTCAAATTTCCCAGCACCTTTCCTTTTTCTTGAAAAGCCGTGTCTTCCATGCTATAATAGTCAAAAATTCCTATTCATTCGGAACAAAAATTGGGAGGGTTGACAATGAAAAAACTTGCACTGGTTCTTGCCTTATGTATGGTCTTCTCTATCGTGCTGGCCGGCTGCAGCAGCGATCAGGAGCAAAGCTCCACGCCGGACGGACAGAGCTCAACCGATAATGAAACAGGTAAACGCACCGATCTCCGCCTGGCCTTGCAGGAAATTCCCAGCGTTCTCGACCCCCATTATGCCAACATGACAGTCGAACAGTGGATAGCCGCCCAAATTTATGAGCCGCTGTATTTTATTGAGGACGACGGCACCGAGGTCCCCACCCTTGCCACAGATTATACCATCAGCGACGACGGCCTGACCTGGACCTTTACCCTGCGGGAGGGGGTTCAGTTCCACAACGGCGAGCCCCTCAAAGCGTCCGACGTGGTTTACACCATCGAGCGCTGCCGCGGAGCGGCCCGCATGTATTCTTATGTCGAACCCATTGCCGACGTTACGGCGCCGGACGACAATACCGTTGTCTTTACCCTGGGCTATGAATATGCGCCTTTCCTCAATTATATCGGAAGCCTGATGATCGTCAATGAAAAATACTGCACCGAGGTCGGCGAAGAAGGCATGCGCACTTCTACCTGCGGCACCGGCCCTTATGTATTGAAAGAGCATAACCAGAATATTGAAACCACTCTGCAGGCCAATCCCAATTACTGGCGGGAAGAGGCCCCTATCAAGGACATTTCCTTTAAAATCATCACCGATACCTCCACCATGCTCATCGCCTTTGAATCAGGTGAGCTGGACTGTGTCACCGTTCCCTCGCCCAACTGGGAGGCTATTCAGGCGACTGGAAAGTATACGACTGTGCTCAACGATGCTATCCACGTTTCTTACCTGATGATGAATCATATTGTCGAGCCGTTTGACAACAAGCTGGTGCGTCAGGCTGTCAACTACGCACTCAACAAGGACGATATGGTTCTGAT
>CAJMOV010000145.1 GCA_905215125.1 uncultured bacterium
GTGCATAAACGATGAGGTGACGCTATGCTCAACAGCATGACAGGCTACGGCAGGGTAAAGGCCGAGACGTCCAGCCACGAAATCACGCTGGAAATCCGCTCAGTCAACCACCGCTATTTGGATATCAATATCAAGGTGCCCCGCGTCTATGGCTTTCTGGAAGACAAAATCAAGTCCCACTTGACGACGGCTTTGGTGCGCGGAAAGGTGGATATTTATCTGTCCATGCGCGCCAAAGACGGTGCAGATACCAAAATCACTCCCAATATGGCTATTATCGACGGGTATATGGCGGCGCTGCGCTCCATCGCCCAGCGTTTTGGTGTTTCCTGTGACGTCACTGCGTTGGATCTGGCCCATCTGCCTGACGCTATGTCGGCAGAAAAGGAAAACCCCAACCAGGATGAGTTGACGGCTTCTGTCATGCCTGTGCTGATTCAGGCGCTGGAAGAATACAACGTCATGCGCCGCAGAGAAGGGGAAGCCCTTTGTGCGGATATCCTTCAGCGGGCCGATCGCATCGAAGAGCTGGTTCGACATGTTGAAGCGCGCTCGCCTGATACTGTTGAGGAATACCGTCAGCGGCTCAGCGCCCGTATGACCGAGCTGTTGGATGGCAGTGATATCCAGGAGCAGCGTATTTTGAATGAAGCCGCGCTTTTTGCCGATAAGGTATCGGTGACGGAGGAAACCGTCCGGCTGCACAGCCATCTTGACCAGCTACGCCGGATGGTGTCAGGGGATCAGGCTGTAGGCCGTAAGCTGGATTTTCTCATCCAGGAACTCAACCGTGAGGCCAATACCATCGGCTCTAAAGCAAACGATTACGAAATCGCCAAAACTGTCGTTGATCTCAAAGCAGAGATTGAAAAGATACGAGAACAGGTTCAAAACCTAGAATAAGCAGGTGGGAATATGAAGCTCATCAACATTGGCTTTGGCAACATGGTATCGGCCAACCGGCTTGTGGCCATCGTTAGCCCAGAATCTGCGCCTATCAAGCGCATTATCCAGAAAGCCAAGGAAAAAGACGCCCTCATTGACGCCACATATGGCCGGCGTACCCGCGCCGTGCTTATCACTGATTCGGATCACGTTATTTTGTCTCCCATCCAGCCGGAAACGGTGGCCAACCGCTTGGGCAACGAATATGAAAGCGATGATGAAGGTGACGACGATGACGAATAGCGGAGAAGGCACGTTATTTATTGTGACGGGCCCCTCCGGGGCGGGAAAGGGCACCGTGCTTGGCCGTGTCCTCCCCGATTTAGGGCGCGTTTACTATTCCATTTCAGCAACGACACGGGGAATCCGGCCAGGAGAAATCGACGGTAAAAGCTATCATTTTATAACCCATCAGCAATTCAGGGAGATGATAGAGCGCGATGAGCTGATGGAATACGCTGAATATGTCGGTAACTTTTACGGGACGCCGGCCGGTCCGGTACAGGAACGTCTGTGCGCTGGGGACGACGTCATTTTGGAAATTGAAGTCCAAGGCGCCCTGATGGTCAAGCAAAAGCGGCCTGACGCCGTGCTTGTTTTTATTATCCCGCCCGAATTTTCCCTGCTTGAGCAGCGTTTGCGAGGGAGAGGCAGCGAATCGGATGAAGTTATTGCCCGCCGCCTGGAAAAAGCGCGCCAGGAGTATCGGAGCGGGGACAAATACGATTATATTGTCGTCAACGACGAGCTGGATACGGCGGTTGACGAGCTGAAATCCATCATTACAGCGCAGCGATGCCGCGCACAGAAACGAATCCATTTATTGAGGTGACAGAGATGTTGTATCCGTCTATGAGTGACTTGATGAAAAGGGTCAATAACCGCTATATGCTGGTCAATCTTGCTGCGAAAAGGGCGCGTGAAATTGCAGCTGTGGCAGAGGAAAATGAGCAGCCGCTGACAGAAAAGCCGGTCAAGACCGCCTTGATTGACATTATGGAAGGACACATTGCTTTAGCCGAGCGTCAGCAGGAGGAGCAAGAGGAGCGGCAGGAGCAGGCTGAAGGCGAAACGTCGGCTGAACAACAGGAATAAAACCGCGCAGAGAGGAGATACCGCACCATGGGACAAAGTAAGCTGGCCCGCGTTGCTGTTTCTTCCGCCATATTCGCCATTGATAAGGCGTATGATTACTTAGTACCTGAAAAGTGGCTGGATGCGGTTCAGCCGGGCCGCCGTGTCATTGTGCCGTTTGGCAGCGGCAACCGCAGAGCGGAGGGGATTATTTTCTCTGTCGTACCGCAGGAGACTGATGCGCCGGTTAAGGCGATTGAATATGTGTATGAGGATGAGTGTCCGCTGACACAGGAACAGCTGTCTCTGGCGTTATGGATGAAAAAGCGTTATTTTTGTACGTTGTTTGAAGGAGCCAACGCCCAGCTCCCGCCAGGGCTGTGGGATAAACAGCGCGAATGGTATGTTCCTGGTGATTTGCCTGCTGAACAGGCAATTAAAAGGGCAGGTAAAGGTAAAAAGGCGGCTGTCACAGCCGCTGTATACAGCGCAGGCAAGCCGATGAAAGCAGATGAAATTGCTGCGCTGTGCGGCATCGGCAGCCCCGGCCGTCTGTTATCGGCGCTGGTGGCAGACGGTATAATTGCCCAAAAGATAGAAATTCAGCGCAAGGTTGCCGATAAAACGGTTAAAATGTATACCCTTGCCATGCCATACATTGAGGCGCTGGAGCAGCTGGGACGCGGTAAACTGGCGGAGAAGCGGGCCAAGGTCTTGACGTGCATCCGCGATGCAGGCGGGTCTTTACCTGCAAAGGAGATCGTCTATCAGACTGGCGTGTCGGAAGGCCTGCTCCGCTCACTGGCGCGGGCGGGAGTTTTACATACAGATACGCAGCCGCTTTACCGCAGGGTGGAAATCGCTCGGAGCCAGCCGGTGCCACCCATCGAGCTTTCTGCCCCGCAAGCGGAGGTTTTTCGTCGCGCTCGAGCTATGCTTGATGCCCCGCAGCCCGGTATGGCATTGCTACACGGTATCACAGGCAGCGGAAAAACCCTTGTTTATATTGAGCTTATCCGGGAAACGCTAAAGAAAGGGAAGAACGCCATTCTTTTGGTGCCGGAAATTGCTTTGACCCCGCAAATCCTGCGGCAGTTTTCCCATCACTTTGGCGATGATATAGCAGTTTTGCACAGCGCGCTGACAACGGCACAGCGCGTTGATGAATACAGGCGTATACGAACCGGGCAGGCCCATGTTGCGTTGGGAACCCGTAGCGCCGTTTTTGCGCCGTTGGAAAGCCTTGGTATTGTTATTGTTGACGAAGAACAGGAGCTTTCTTATCAGTCGGAAAGCTCGCCGCGTTACGACGCCATCGAAGTAGCGCGTTATCGTTGCCATAAGGACGGTGCGCTGCTGCTGCTCGGCTCGGCGACGCCGTCGGCCTCCTCTTACTATCACGCCATGCAGGGGGAATATCCCATCCTTTCCCTTACGCAGAGATACAAGGATGCGCCGCTGCCGGCAGTAACCATATCGGATATGCGGGCCGCTCTGCTGGATGGCAACGCTTCCCTCATCGGAAATGATTTGTACAGACAGCTCCAGGAAACATTTGACCGCAAACAGCAGGCAGTGCTGTTTATCAACCGCCGCGGCAGCGCCCGTCTTGCTCTTTGCGCCGATTGTGGCTATGTCCCGGAATGTGAAAACTGTTCTGTTGCGCTGACCTATCATTCCCGTAACGGGCGGCTGATGTGCCATCATTGCGGCTATTCGAAGCCTTTTGAGCCTGTCTGCCCCCAGTGCGGGGGGAGTCATATGCAGCTAATCGGCGCCGGAACGCAAAAGGTAGAGGAAGAGCTGCACGCCCTGTTTCCCGGTATCCGGGTAATCCGTATGGACGCTGATACAACGACGGGGCGCACATCCCATGAACGACTGCTCGACAGCTTCGCAAAGGGGGAGGCGGACGTTCTTCTCGGCACGCAGATGGTAGCCAAAGGGCTGGATTTTGACAATGTCACAATGGTAGGGGTGCTGGACGCAGATCTGTCGCTTTTCAGCGGCGATTACCATGCTCAGGAAAGGACGTTTTCTTTGCTCACGCAGGTTGTCGGCCGGGCCGGACGCCGGGAAACGCCGGGGCGCGCCGTTATCCAGACCTATCATCCGAACCATGCCGTCATCCGTGCTGCCGCGGCACAGGATTACCGACAGTTTTATGATTATGAGATCCAGTCGCGCGAAGCGTTGAAAGCGCCGCCGTTTGCCGATATCTTTGTTTTTCAAATCAGCGCTGTTCGCGAAAATGACGCCCTGCGCGCCGCCTTGCGTATTGCCGGCATATTGAGCCGCGCAATGCAGGGTCCCTTCTGTGACTTGCAGACGGCGATATTGGGGCCCGCACCCTGCTTTATCCTCCGTCTCAACAATAAATACCGATATACCGTTTCATTCCGCGGTACAGACGGCAAACGAGAACGCGAGCTGGTGGCCGCCGTACTAACGGCTTTCTATCGGTCGGCCCAGGGAAGGGCCGCCGCAGTCACAGCATCCCGTAACCCTCCCATCTAGTACATATCAAATGAGATTTGCCATGCCGACCAGAAATATTGTCAAAGAAGGGGACAGCTGTCTGAACAAAAAGTGCCGTCCCGTAACCGAATTCAATGAAAGGCTTCATATTCTGCTGGACGATATGCAGGAAACGCTTAGGCTTGCCAATGGCGCAGGCCTGGCGGCGCCGCAGGTTGGCATTCTGCGCCGTGCCGCCATTGTCTTGCTGGAAGATGGCAGCTTTAAAGAAATTGTCAACCCGGTCATTTTATCAAAAGAAGGGACACAGACGGATATCGAAGGCTGTCTCAGCGTTCCAGGCGTCTGGGGGATGGTGGAACGGCCCATGAAAGTTACCGTCAGCGCTCAGGATCGTTTTGGCGAGCCTTTTGTCATCCAGGCGGAAGGCTTTACCGCCCGCGCTTTTTGTCATGAGATCGATCATCTTGACGGGCATTTGTTCACCGAGTTTGTGACAGAATATATTGATCCGGAGGATCTGGAATAGCCATGAAAATTGTGTTTATGGGCACGCCGGCTTTTGCCGTTGCCGCGCTGCGCGCTCTGCATAACAGCAGGCAGCACGAGCTGGCTGCCGTATTTACACGCGCCGATACCCCAAAAAATCGCGGGATGAAATTTCTGCCGCCGCCCGTCAAGGTGGCGGCGCTGGAATACAATATACCCATCTATCAGCCAAAAACGCTGCGCGATGGCACGGCGACGGAAATTTTGCGGGAAATCGCGCCTGACGTCATTGTTGTCGCCGCCTATGGCCGCATTTTACCGCAGGATATTCTCGCCTTGCCGCGCTTTGGCTGTATCAACGTCCATGCCTCTCTTCTTCCGCGCTGGCGCGGCGCAAGTCCGATAGCATCGTCCATCTTGCATGGCGACGAGGAAACAGGTGTCACCATCATGCAGATGAACGAGGGGCTGGACACCGGCGACATGCTGTTGTCCGCTGCCACAAAAATCGGCG
>CAJMOV010000146.1 GCA_905215125.1 uncultured bacterium
AATGATAAATCCGAACACATTACCCACTTGGATAATGTAGTTCGGATTATCATTAAATGGTCCGAGTGACAGGACTTGAACCTGCGGCCTCTTGACCCCCAGTCAAGCGCGCTACCAATCTGCGCCACACCCGGCCGTGCAAAAAATATATTACCATATTCTTCGCAGCTTTGCAAGACCTTTTTTCATTTTTCTGGCGAACGGATATAAATACAGATACGGAAAAAGAATTTGCAGAAGCAACCGCTTGAATCCTGTACGGCAATAGAGTATAATGTCTCTATTCTTGTTCGTGAGGAGAGTACCAGTCTTGAAGCAGCATCGTGACACAAGACAAAGAAATATCGTTTTGTCTGCCGTGCAGGCACGGTGCGATCACCCCAGCGCCGATCAAATCTATGCTGATATCCAGTCCATTGACAAACGAATCAGCCGCGGCACCGTTTACCGCAACCTTCATGTTCTGGTGCAAAACGGCAAAATCAGCCATATCAAGCTGCCGGGCGCCGATCGGTTTGACCGCCGGCTCGACCCGCATTATCATCTGCTGTGCACCGGCTGCGAGGCGGTATACGATGTTTCCATTCCCTATCGGGCAAGCCTGGACAGGGCGGCCGCCAAGGAAACCGGCTGTATTATCGACGGCCACCGAACCATTTTTGAAGGCTTGTGTCCGCGCTGCCGGGAAAAGCACATCAAATAACAGGTTCTGCTTTTCAAGCCTGCTGCCGCTGAGCACATCGCCATATCCGCCTTCGCGGCGCGGGCCAATGCCGAGCCCTCCCCTGCCCTCCTATGGTCTGGGGAGATTTTTTATATCCGGCCATGCCGGGGCGGCCAATGGAAAACCGGCGCCGCCATACTGGCTTCGCCGGTTAAAAGCAGCATTATGCCATCGCTTCGAATATAGACGGCGCCGCTTGCGCAGGCGGCTCAAACAGCTTTTGCCTTTCCTGTCCGACTGTAACGGTGCGGGTCGTACCGCCGGAAGCATAGACCTCGCCACATTCAGGGCAGATGTCGGTGTAAAGTGCGACCGACTGGAAGACGACGCGCCGGCCCTCGCGCCGGGCCTTGTCCTGCTCGCGGCCGACATGCTCCATTTCGTGCCCGCGAACTGCCGACGCAGCGCTTTCAGGCGCGATATGGGCCGCCGTTTTAAAGGAAACGCCGGGATCGTCGGACCCATCCTGATATTTGCGGCTCTTACAGGTCTGACATTGGGCCTGTTCCATGACCTCAGCCGGAGAAAGCGGTTGGGCGTCCAAGCGCTGGATACGGCCCCGCACCGCCATTTCAGCGGGATCGGCCCCTTCGCGCGCCAGAGACAGGAGATCGGCCGTTCTCCCCGCCCTTGCCGATCCCGTGCCGCGCGCCTGTACCGACACAGCCGGTCTTACCGGTTCAACGGGCGCGGATGGCCGCGCCTTGGGCAGCGCCGTCCGCTGCATAAACGGAATATAAGAGAGAGAAGCCGCCCCCAGTCCGGCTGTACCTACCCCTGTCATTCTCATCACCTCTTGCTCAAAAATACCGGCTTCATTATAAGCCTTTTTTTGCGTAAGGACAAGCCCCGCACTTGCAAGCTGCGGCGCGGCATGGTAAAATAAAGCATCATCCAGAGAAAGTGAGGCCCCCAAAATGAAACCCATCGATCCACAGGTTTGGAAACAGGATTTACCCGCTTTTCGGGAAAAAACAGCCGCCTTTTACGCAGGTGAAGTGGACAAGGGGGCATATAAGGGCTTTTCCGGCTTTTACGGCAGCTATGCCCAAAAGGGCGGCAAAGCCAGCATGCTGCGTCTCCGTATGCCGGCGGGCCGCGTAACCCCGGACAAGCTGGCTTTTGTTGCCAAAGCCATCCGCAGCTATGCTGTGCCGCGGGTGCATTTTACCACCTGCCAGACCATTCAGCTTCACGATTTGCAGCCCGACGCCCTTTTTGCCATCATGGAAGGGGCGCTGGATTGCGGTATCATCGTTATCGGCGGCGGCGGGGACTACCCGCGCAACGTCATGTGCTCCCCCCTGTCGGGAATAGAAGCGGACGAGTATTTTGACGTCCTGCCCTGGGCGGAGGCCGCCGGGGAATACCTGCTGCATTTTATCAAGGCGGAAAAGATGCCCCGCAAGCTAAAGGTGGGCTTCTCCAGCTCTCCCGCCAACCTGACCCACGCCACATACCGCGACCTCGGCTTTGCCGCACGGCCGGATGGGACATTTGACGTGTACAGCGCCGGCGGGCTGGGCAACAATCCCCGTTTCGGCGTCAAGGTAGCGGAAAAAGTAGCACCGGAAAAAATCCTGTATTATATCAAGGCCATGTGGCTGACCTTCCGCGCCTATGGCAATTATGAAAACCGCGGCAAAGCCCGCACGCGCTATATGCAGGACGTCTGCGGCGGCCCCGACGGGTATGCCAAGGCCTTCCTGGAAAAGCTGG
This sequence comes from uncultured bacterium, assembly GCA_905215125.1. Taxonomy (GTDB): domain Bacteria; phylum Bacillota; class Clostridia; order Oscillospirales; family Butyricicoccaceae; genus Ventrousia. The sequence goes on from CAJMOV010000146.1 coordinate 2,444, forward strand.
ACGAGGTCGTCGCCTCGGGCGAAGACCTTGATCTGGCGCTCAGCCCCCATGCCGTTTCCAAAGCAGGGGATGGATCGTCGGCCTGCGGGCCGCGCGTCATCGCGCAGAAGCAGCCTGGACTGTATGCCGTCGCCTGGCATCCCCTAGGCGGCCAGGCCGATCCGCAGACCCTCTGCCGCGTTAGCGATCTGCTGGGCGTTATGCCGGACGTCGAGATGCGTCTTTCCCCCGATCAGGGTGCCGTCATCGTCAACCTGACTGGCGCCGAAGCGGAGAAGGTGCTGGAGAGCACTGCCGACGGCGCACGCACCCTGTTTGAAACGTCGGTCAGCTGTATCGGCGGCGCGACCTGCCAGGTCGGCATGCGCGACTCACAGGGGCTGCTGCTCAAATGTATCGACGCCGTGCGCCGCGCCGGTATCCCCGACGGCGCGCTGCCGCAAATTTATGTTTCCGGCTGCCCATCCTCCTGCGGCACCCATCAGACGGGCGTAATCGGCTTCCGCGGCGCATCCCGCATGGTCGACGGCAAGCCGCAGAGTGCGTTTTCCCTCTTTTCCGGCGGCGTCAGCCGCCAGGGGGCTGAGGCTATGGGCCGCGAGGTCGGCGTTTTGCTGGAAAGCGATATTCCCCGCTTTCTGGTTTCTCTGGGACAAACCGTCGCAGCCAGCGGCAAGGATTTTTCCGCCTGGCTTGCCGCCTGTCCTGACGGCGTAGACGCCGCCGCACAGCCCTTCCTCGGGTGAGCTTTCCCGCCGCACAGCTTTTCGCGGGGCCGGACGATAGACGCCGGGCCCCGCGTTTCTATTTTTATCCGATGTGAGGGGTTCTCCTATGCGAAGAAAAAAGGCGGCGCTTGTTCTGCTTTGCATGTTTTTCTCCCTGGCTTTGTCCGGCTGCCTGGACCGGCCTCCTTCCCCTGCTTCTTCGGAGGAAGCCATCTCCTTTACAGACGATCTGGGGCGCACTGTATCGCTTACGCAGCCGGTGCGCGTCGCCGCCCTTATCGGCAGTTTTGCCGACGTATGGTGTCTGGCGGGGGGACGGGACACGCTGGTTGCCGCCGCTGACGATGCTTGGACGCAATTTGAGCTCGACCTGCCGAACAACGTGGCCAATCTGGGGGCCGTCAAAAGTCCCAGCCTGGAAGTCCTGCTGGCCGCGCAGCCCGACTTTGTCATCGGCAGCGTCAAAACAGCGGCCGACGTCAAGCTGCTTGACACGCTGGACGCGCTGGGCATCCCGGCCGCCTGCTTTGACGTCAGCAGCTTTGATGACTATCTGCGGATGCTGGATATCTGCACCCGCCTGACCGGTGACACGGAGGCATATGTACGATATGGTACAGACGTTCAGGCGCAAATTGACGCTGCTGTCGCCCGGGCCGACGGCAGCGCGCCGCGCGTGCTGTACATCCGCGCTACCGGCTCCAGCTGCAAGGTCAAAAGCAGCCGGGATACCGTGCTGGGAGAAATGCTGGCCGACCTGGGCTGCGTCAACATTGCCGACAGCGAAGCGGGCTTGCTTGACTCCCTCAGCCTGGAAACCATTGTCGCCGAGGATCCCGATTATATCTTTGCCGTGCTTCAGGGGGCCGATACCTCTGGGGCGCGTGCCATGCTGGAGGGGGCGCTATTATCCAGTCCCGCCTGGTCCGGGCTGACCGCCGTGCGTGAAGGGCGTTTTTTTCTGATGGATCAGCGGCTGTATAACGTTAAACCAAACGCATTGTGGGGGGACGCATATGAAGGGCTGGCCGATATCCTCTACCCTGCGGGCTGACCGCAGGACTCTGCTTGCGCTGCTTTGCCTGCTCGTGCTGGCCGCGGCGTTTTCCCTGTGCCTGGGCGCTGAAAGCATCAGCCCCGGCGAGGTCATACGCGCCCTGCTTGACGGCCGGGCCGACGGCGCCGAAAGCAGCATCGTTCTTTTTGTTCGCCTGCCGCGCACCCTGGCCGCGCTGTTGGCTGGCGCCGCGCTCGCCGTCTCCGGCGCTATGGTGCAGACGGTGCTCAACAACCCTCTGGCGGCCCCGAGCACCATCGGCGTCAACGCCGGGGCCGGGCTGGCGGTTTCTCTCTGCTGTGCGGCTGCGCCCGCCGCCGTCAGGCTGGTGCCCTTTGCAGCGCTGGCCGGGGCCCTTCTGGGGGCTATGCTGGTGCTGTTCATCGCCGAGCGCACCGGAGCGTCGCGGTTGACGCTGGTTTTGGCCGGCATCGCCCTTTCCGGTATTTTCAGCGCCGGGGTCGACGCTGTCGTCACCTTTGTTCCCGACGCCCTGGCCGGATATTCCGACTTCCGCATCGGCGGCCTGTCCGGCGTCGCCATGACGCGGCTGGCCCCCGCCGTCTGGATCATCCTGCCCTGCCTGCTTGCTTCCCTTTCCCTGCGTCACGAGCTGGATGTTTTAAAGCTGGGCCGTGAGCAGGCCCAGGCCCTCGGCCTGCCCGCGCAAAAAATCCGCCTGCTGACGCTGGCGCTGGCCGCCGCGCTGGCCGGGGCGGCCGTCAGCTTTTCCGGCCTGTTGGGGTTTATCGGCCTTATCGTTCCCCATATTATGCGCCGGCTGACGGGCGGCGATGCAGGCCCCCTTTTGGCGTCCTGCGCCCTGGGCGGCGCGGCCCTGCTCTGCTTTTGTGACACGGCCGCACGGCTGCTTTTCGCTCCCTATGAACTGCCGGTCGGCATTGTTCTGTCCCTTGCGGGAGGACCATTTTTCATTGTTCTGCTTCTGCGGCAGAGAAGGGGGCGCATCCATGCTTGAATTGCATGCTGTCAGCGCCGGCTATCAAAGCCGCGCCGTGCTGCACGGCGTCAGCCTTGCTTTTCCGCCCGGCGAAACGGCAGCCCTTTTGGGACCCAACGGGTGCGGTAAAAGTACTCTTTTGAAAGCCGCCGCCGGCCTCATCCCCTGCCAGGGCGGAAGGGTGGCGCGCGGCGCCGGCGAGGTCGCCGGGCTGCTCGCCGGAGACATCGCGCGAAAAGTCGGTTATCTGTCCCAACGCCGGGATGTGGGGGG
>CAJMOV010000147.1 GCA_905215125.1 uncultured bacterium
CGTCTTTTCCTGCCGGGAAAGCGAGCTTAAGCAGTGCGGTAAAATATACAAACTGAGCGAAGGGACGCTGTCGCGTCTCGAACAGGAGGCTGTAAGGTCATGAGCGACTTTGTCGATCACCTGCTTGGCCGCTGCGGTTTCCAGACCATAGAAAAAGGGGATCGCAGGCGATTTCTGCGATACGGGCAGGATGCCGACTCTTTTGACTTATCTTTTACCAACTTTTACAGCTGGAATGAACGGTTCCGGTATGTCTGCCGTGAGATAGGGGACGCCATCGCCGTGGCTTACACAGGATTAGACGGCGAATCGGCCTGCATCCTGCTGCCCGGCCCGTCCTGCGACCTGCGGGACGACATTTGCCGGATGTCGGAGCTTTTTATGGACTGCGGGCTGCCGGCGCTGTTTGAATACGTCCCGGAGAGCTGGCTGCCCTATTACCGCGGCAGCGGCTTTGCGGCCGAGGTGAGCTGGGATCGCGATTGGAGCGATTATCTGTATGACACCAAGGAATTCATCGCCCTGGAGGGCGGCGCCAACAAGTTCAAGCGGCGTGAGCTCAACGCCTTTCAGACGCAGGGCAGCGTCGGCTTTGTCCCCCTGACGTCGGACAATTTTTCCGTTGCCCTGCAGGTTTTTGACAGCTGGTGCGCCGGGCATGACTGCAGCCAGTGCGTTTTCGGCTGCGAGCGCCGAGCCTTTGCCCGCCTTGCCGACATTTGGGAAGGGCAATTTTACGGCGGCATCGCTTTGCTGGGCGGCGAGCCGGTCGCCTTTGCCGCCGCCGAAACGCTTGGCGGCTGCGCCTGCTATTCCTTTCAGAAAAACGCCCGGCGCGTCAGCGGGCTGACCTATTATCTGCATTATCACTGCGCGCTGCTGCCGGGACACCCGAAGCGCATGAATTGGTGCGAGGACATGGGGCTGGAGGGGCTGCGGCGCAATAAGATGAAATACAAGCCCTGTGCGCTGCCGAAAAAGTACAGTGTCAGGCTGCTTTACGCCGCAGACACAGAAGGAAGGTGAGGCAAGATGAAAGTATTCTTAAAAAAGCACGCCCTGGCCGCCTGTACCGTACTGGCGCTGCTCAGCGCGGCTGTTCTGGGCGTAAACTGGGGCGTAATTCAAAAGGGGATGCTGGAAAAGGACGTCGTCATCAACGACCCGACCTACTACGCCGGGGCGGCAGATGGGCGCAGGTACATTGTCGCTGAAGGCGCTACGGAGATCCTGGCGCTGGACGGCGACGGCAATTATCTTTTTTCCATACAGGGCGGCAAGCGCACCGGCGGATTTTATTATGCCCAGAGCGTCGCGGAGGGCGCCGACGGCAGATTGTACGTTCACGACCGGCTGCTGGATGAAAACGGCAAGGACATCACCAGCGAGCGCATCGCCGTTTACGATCGTTCCGGCAGGTTCCGCCAATACCTGTATGAAGAAGCGCACGACGGGAAGACCAGCGAAAACCGCAACCATCTGTATGGACTGACGGTTCTCGACGGCCAGGCTCAGCTTGTCCGGGTGGAGGAAGGCGGCTTTGCCGTTTATCGGCTGGACGGCGAGACGGGCGGTCTGCAGCCCGTCCGGTCCTATCCGTACGAGGACGCTTACCGCAGCCTGATGGCCGCGGCCATTTCTACTGACGGCTCGGTTTACTTTACTGATAAGTACGGCTCGGTATGGAAGGCAGAGGAAAGCGGTACGCACAACTGCCTGTATGACGCATCCGGGCAGGGAGACGAAAATTTTTACAGCATCGCCACCGACCTGGGCTGCGACGACCAGGGCAATGTTTACTTCAACGATATCGGCCAGCGGGAAATCCGCCGTCTGCAGCCGGGCGGCGGCTATGAAACGGTCATTGGGCGCGGGGAGCCGATGACCGAGCTGCCGGAGGATTTCAATATCCTGCCCATTTATTCCGCATTTTCCGTTATGGGGGACGGCACGGTTGCCGTCGCCTATTCCGACGTTTATTTTGACAGCGAGCTCAATGAACAGGTTTATGATTACAAGCTCTATGTCAAAGAGGGAGACGGGACGGTTTCCTTTAACGACTCGGCTATTGAAAAGGCGGGAAGCGTGAAAGCACGGGGCTGGCTGTGCTGCGCGGCCATCGCCGTGCTGGCCGTGCTTGCGGCGGCTGGATTGGCGTACTGGGCGCGCCGGCCGGACAAAAAGAAGATGTCGCCTTCCTTTAAAATCCAAATCGCCGTCATCATCACAGCGCTGCTGACCGCGCTGCTTGTCGCAACGGTCATCGTCAACGACACCAGCGCGCGCTATACAGAATCCATGATGAGCAAAATGACCAATATGGCAGTGCTCATGGCGCGGGACTTTGACGCCGAGGACATCGAGAGCATTGATTCGCCGCAGGATTACGACAGCGAGGCCTATCGGCGTATTGACGCATCGGTCAGGGAAATCCTGGACAGCGGGCTGGAAAGCGAAAGCGGAACCTATTGCGTGCTGTACAAGGAATACCGGGATATCGTCTGCGCCTATTATTATGACGAAGGCCAGACGGGAACCATGTCTCCCATGGAGGGATCTTTCGCCGGCTCGGCAGAGGAAGGGATATACCAGACGGGCGAGCTTGTGCAAATCTCCGCTTTTTCCAGTGCGGAGGGGCACTATATGTTTGCGCTGGCCCCCATATTCAATGACGAGGGAGAGGTCATATCCCTGATCGAGGTGGGCACAGACCTGTACGCTTATAACGAGGCCAACACGGTGCTGATGCGGGAAACCATCCTCAAGGTGCTTATGTTCATCATCACCATGATCCTGCTCTTCTCTGAATCGACCGTATTTATCGGCGCGCTGCAGCGCAACCGCCGCGAGCACAGACGCAAGCTGAGCCAGGATGTCGGCATTATCCGCCCCATTGCTTTTATCGCCTTCTTTGCCGGCAACATGTCGACGACCTTCCTGCCTGTATACGGCAAGGAGCTGTGGAATACCGCTGTCGGCATCCAGCAGGAAATTGCCATCGCCCTGCCTCTTTCGGCCGAAGTGCTGTTTGTCGCGCTGTTTTCCGTACTGGGCGGCTTTATTGTCGACCGCGTGGGAACCAAACGCCTGATACTTATCGGCGGCGTTATCTTCGCAGCGGGGCTGGCCATGTGCGGGCTGGTGCCGACGCTGTGGCTGCTCATCGCAGGCAACGCCATTCTGGGCCTGGGCGAAGGGCTCATGCTGGTCTCGCTCAACACCTTTATCAGCAATTACAGCGATGAGGAGCAGCGAAACCGCGGCTTCTCCGGCTACAATGCCGCTTATCTTTCGGGTATGAACTGCGGCACTGTCATCGGCTCGCTGTTTGCCGAATGGCTGGGCTTCCGGCCGGTATTTTATATCGCCGGCGCCATTTCGTTTGCCGCTGTTTTCCTGGTCATTTTCTGCCTGCGCCGGCAAAAGGTATCGAGCGAAAAGGAGGAAAAGGAGAAAGCAGGGATGTCGACGGTGCGTTTTCTGCTGTCGCCGCGCGTCTTTATCTTCCTCATTTTCATGCTGATGCCATATCTTATCTGTGCGTCGTTCCTCAGCTACTTCTTCCCCATTTACGGTGAGGAACACGGGCTTAGCACCTCCTTTGTCGCGCAGGCATTTTTGCTTGCCGGCGTCATCGCCATTTATTTTGGCCCGACGCTGACCCGTGTTATTCCTGAACGGATAGGGGCACGCTGGTCGCTGGTGCTATCGACAGGCATTTATGTCGGCGCCTTTACGCTGTTTGCTATTCGGCCGTCGATCGCCATGTGCTTTGTCATTATCGCTCTGCTGGCTGTGGCCGACAGCTTTGGCCTGTCCATGCAGGCAGTCTATTTCAGCTCGCTGCCGGAAGTGCAGCGCTATGGCGCGGGAAAGGCCATGGGCATCAACAGCGCCGTTGAAAACATCGCGCAAACGCTGGGACCTATTATCTTTGCGGCCATGCTTCTGCTGGGCGAGCAGCGCGGCATCCTGCTTATGGCCGAGGTGGTTGGCGCGCTTCTGATCGTCTTTGTCCTCTCCCTGTTGGCCGACCGGCGCAGGAGCCGACGGGAGGATAGGAAAAAGGTGAAAGAACATGCCGGAGTATGAGATCCGCGCAGCGCGCGAGGGGGAATTTGAAGCCGTCCGCGCCCTGTGGAAGGAAGGATTCGGCGACTCGGACGATTATATTGACGCTTACCGCAAGCTGGTCTACCGGCCGGAAAATACAGAAGTGGCCCTGGCTGAGGGGCGCATCGTCTCCATGGTCATGGTCATACCGGCTGAATTGCATCTGGCCGGGCAGGCCCCCCTGCCGGCAGGATACGCTTATGTCCTGACGACTGCGCAAGACCACCGCGGCAACGGCATCGGCACCCGAACCATCCGCTCGATGGCCGAACGCAAGACGGCGGAAGGCATGGCGTGCATTGCCAACAGCCCTGACAGCGATGGGCTGCGCGCGCTGTATGCCCGTCACGGGTGGCAGACGGCCTTTTATGTCCGCGAGTGTAATGTCGCGGCGGATGCGCTGTCCGCCCCTGTGCAGGCTGTGCCGGCGTCGGCTGAAGAATACCATTACCTGCGTGAGGCAGCGCTGCGCGGAACTGACCATTACAGCTTCGGCCTGTCCGCCGTCCGGCTGGAGGAATTTGTCTGTCATGACGGCGGCGGCGGCCTTTTCCGCTTCCCGAGCAGGGAAAACTGCTGCGCTGCCGCGGCGTATGATGAGAGAGGAAGGCTGCAAATCAGCGAGCTGCTTGCGCCGGACAGGGACATCCTGGCTTGCGCGGCCGGCGTGTTGTCCTGTCTGCCCGCGGCCAGCGCAGGTATACGGCTGCCCGTCTGGTCGGACGCAGGGCTTTGCGCAAAGGCGGAGCCATTTGCCATGCTGCTGCCCTTGGGCGGCATATTTCAGCGGCTGCGGGATAAACCGTCAACCTACCTCGGCTTTGATTTCTGTTAGGCTGCACCGACCGTGAGCAAACAAAAGCACCTGCTTAAGGCAGGTGCTTTTATATAGCGTGCCGGTGGGGCGAAAGCGGCCGGCATTCTTGCCGGCATCTCCGCGTTAAGCGCACGCCGGAAAGCTAGCCGCAGTTGGGGTAATCGGGATCCAGCTGGTTGAGGTCAATGCCGAGTACCATAGCGATGCGCAGACAGATGGCGAGGCTGGCGTTGACCATACCCTTTTCGATGCGCTGATACCAGCCGGTCGATATGCCGGTCAGCTCAGCTACCTTTTCCTGGCTAAAGCCTTTTGCGACCCGTGCCCTGTAAGCTGCGCAGGCAAAGCTCCAAGTTAAATTGTTCATATCTTTGCTCCTTTCGTGTTTTACACCCTGCGCTTACGGCGGGGAATAAAACGTCTGTCAAATCACTCCTTTCTATAAAAAATCCCCGCTGGCAAGCGTAACATGTCATATTTTGCATCTATTTATTTAAATTTATATCAATTATTATACATCATAATGGTTTT
>CAJMOV010000148.1 GCA_905215125.1 uncultured bacterium
GCCGACACTGCCGCGCGTCTGTCGGGATGGCGCGGATGCTTTCGCACAGCCGTCCGGCACATTCCCGAACCTCATCCAGCGAATGTATCCAGCGCATCAGGATGACAAACTCGTCCCCGCCGACGCGGCCGACCAGGTCGGAATCCCTGACGCTGGCGCGCAGCGCATGCGCGATTTGACGCAAAAGCTCGTCGCCCGCCGCATGGCCCAGGCTGTCGTTGATCCCCTTGAAGTTGTCCAGGTCAATGAACATAAGGGCAAAGCGCCCCTCCTTGCAGGCGAGGCTGTCGGTGATTTTATCCACCGTGCCCTGATAGTTTAAAAGGCCGGTCAGCGGGTCGGTCTGGGCGCGCGTCAGCGCCTCATGCAGCGCCCGCTGGTGCTCCTGCTCCTCCAGATAAATGTCGGTGATGTCGGTGCGCGAAAGCAGGATCATCTGCCGCTCCCGGTCATGGTAGCGGTAATCCAGCCGCTTGCGGGTATAGCCCAGGACAGGGTCGACAACGCCGCAGGAAAAGGAGTGGACCTCGCGCCGGCTTAGCACGTCCATAATGCGCGACAGCTGCATTTCTCGGATGACCAGCTCCTGATCCTCCGGCACGACAAAGTCGCGGGCATATTTGACCAGCTCTGCCGAATAATCCTCACACTGCGTGGGAGGGAGGGGCGTGCCGGAATCGCTGGCGCTGAACATACTGTAGCTGTTGTTTTTGGCGTCCAGATAGATGAAGTAGTCGCAGTTGCTGTATACATACTGGTTGATGATGCTCTTGAGCAGATGGTTTTCACCTGCGCGGCGCACCAGGATATAAGCGCAGGGCTGTCCGTCCAGACCCGGCCGCAGGAATGCAAGTATGGTCAGCCAGTCGACGGCGCTATCCTTTTGATAAGGGAAGTCCATGGAAAAAGATCCTTTTCCCAGCTGGTAATGCTCAAGCAGGCGCTGGACGGAAAAGCTGGATATGGCCTCGTCCCGTATCTCCGGCAGAAAGAAATGGACGTACCAGGCAAGGTAATCGGACCAGCGGAAGAACCTGCCGACGTTATCGGGCCTGTCGCGGCTGTACAGAATACACACCTGATCCTGGTTCAGATTGACCTTGGCGACGGCGAGATAAAGCTGCTCCATGGCGCGCGTCAGCTCGGAATAGGTATCGGCATAGGTCTCCAGGGGTGCGGGCATTTCGGGCGGTGCAGCGGGGCGGGCAACGGCCTGTAAATCCATAGCGGCATATTCCTTTCTGACAGGATTAAGATTTAGTCCTTATAACCATTATACAGTAGCGATGCTATCGGTTCAATAAAATAATTGAAAAATTTTGGTTTCATATCCTGCGCAATGACCGATTTGATTTTAATGACGACGCCATACCTGCTGGCATTGCCGTCTGGCTGCAATATGTCCTGCAAGCCAACTGGTAAATGCGCCAGACTCAGACGAAAAATCCTGAATTACCATGCAAAACGGCGTAGAAAGCCCACGCTCGGGCCTTCTACGCCGTTTCCTTTTCTGCCGACTGTATTTATTTCTCCGCCTTTTCCGTAATGGGAGGATAGCTGGGGATATGAGATCCAGAAATTTCCGGTGCTTTGCAATAACCGGCGGCATAGGCGCAGATGCGTTTTGCATACAGAGTCGGCCCGGCTTTATCTGACCGACGGTAAAGGCTTCGCCCGAGCCGTTGGGCGGCTCGATCAGTCTCTGCGTCCTTCCGTCGCGGGCGCGACAGGCCGCAGCCGATCCGGCAGGAGGATAGGGACGGCGGCTGTGCGTCTAGCGCGGGGATGTCAAAGCAGCCTATTTTTTGACGGGCGCACTGTGAATGGAAAGGCCGTTGGAGGCTTCGGCGGCCTCGGCAATGGCCTCGCAGAAGGTCGGATGGGGGTGCATGACCCGAATCAGCTGCGCCGACGTCAGGCGGTTGACACAAGCGGTCGCCAGCTCGGCGATCATGTCGGTGGCGCGCTCGCACATCAGCTGCGCGCCCAGCAGCACGTCGGTTTCAGCGTCGAACACCAGCTTGATAAAGCCGCGTTCGCCGTTTTCGATGATGGTCTTGCCATTGCCCATCATCATGTATTTGCCGACGCGCGGCGTCAGGCCCCTTGCTTCGGCTTCGGCAGCCGTCAGGCCGACGCTGGCAATCTCGGGCTCGGTATAGACGCAGCTGGGGACAAAATCCAGGCAGACGCTGGGTTCGTGCCCTGCGAGCCGTTCGCAGACGGCAATGGCCTGCGCCGAAGCAAGATGGGCCAGCTGCATGCCGCCGATGACGTCGCCGATGGCGTAAATGCCGGGCACTTCCGTTTCAAACCGGTCGTTGACCACGATGCACCCGCGGTTTGTAGGCAGGCTGAAGCCGTCGCAGAACAGCCCCTCGGTATCCGGCTCGCGGCCGTTGGCGACCAGGATGCAGTCGGCTTCGACGGCGCAGTCCTTGCCGTCCGAGGTAAAGCGGCACAGCAGGCCGCCGTCTGCCTTGACGACTTCGGTGATGGCCGACTTGCCGTAGACCTTGACGCCGCGCTTTTTGAGAATGGCGCCGAAATTCTTGGAAATATCCTCGTCCCAAATGCGCATCAGGCTGCTGCGCACCACCATGGAAACCTCGCAGCCCAGGTTGGCAAAGACGGTAGCGAATTCGACGGCGATGACGCCGGCGCCCAGCACCAGCAGCTTCTTTTTGACAATGCCGCTGTCGCTCAGCAGCTCGTCGCTGGTGATGACGCCGGGCAGCTCGCAGCCGGGGAAGGGGGTGCGCGCCGGCCTGGAGCCGCTGGCGATGAGGATATTTTTGGCCGAAAGCATAACCGCGTCCCCTTCGGCCGGCGTGAACCTGACGCTGCCGGGCCCGGCCACCGAGCCGGTGCCGCGCAGAAGGGTGACGCCGTTGGACTTGAGCAGCTGTTCGACGCCGCCGCGCAGGCGGGCGACCACCTGATCCTTGCGCTCATACATCCTGACAGGGTCATAGGTGACGTTCTCGGCATGCAGGCCAAGCAGCTCAAAATGATGATTGGCCTTGGAATAGAGATCAGAGGCGTGCAGCAGCGCCTTGGTCGGGATGCAGCCGCGGTTGAGACAGGTGCCGCCCGCGTCGCGCCGTTCAATGACGCAGACCTTCTGACCCAGCTGCGCTGCGCGGATGGCGCCGACATAGCCGCCTGGGCCGGCGCCGATGATAATCAAGTCAAAGTTGTCCATTTAATCGACCTCCATAACAAGAGATGAAATGTCGAGCAGGGCCTGCCGGCGCGCAGGGTCGGCGTCGGCCTGCGCGCGCAGCGCGCCGCACAGGGCGGCGGCGGAAAAAGGACGCCCGCACAGGGCGTCGGACACCGCGCCGGGCAGCCCGGCGTCCAGCGCGTCGGTGAACAGACGGACGCCGCTGATCCGGCTGTGGGAAACCTGCAGAAGCAGCTCGGCGCCCCCCCAGGGGAAGCGCTGCCGCCGCGCATAGGAAAAGTCCGGCTCGGCGCCCAGGCGCCATTCATCGGATGCGAATTTGTCCGTCAGCCGGGCGACGGCCTGCCGGTCCAGCTGACGCACGTCAAGGGTCTCGGGAGCTGCGCCGTACTCGGCGGCAAAGGCGCTTTTCAGCGCGTCGGCAACCCGCCCGACGGTGATGCTGCCGTCCAGCTCGTTGAGGTTGACGACACGGGAGCGGACCGATCGCACCCCCTTGCTTTGCAGCTTGGAGGGGTCGACGTTGAGATACCGCCCCATATCGCTGGTGTCGGCGCTGATGAGCAGGGTGCCGTGGTGGCAGTGCCGTATGCCGGAAGACATGAAGGCGTTGCCGGAAAATTTCCGCCCGCCGACGCTGATGTCGTTGCGGCCGGAGATTTCCGCATCCAGCCCCAGGCTGCGCACCGCCGCCAGGATGACCGATTGCTGGCGCGGCACGCTGTAATCGGGGTCAGCGGCGATGAAAGAAAAGTTGAGGTTGCCCAGATCATGAAAAACGGCCCCGCCGCCGGAAAGACGGCGGGCGAGATACCCGCCGTCCTGCTCCAGCAGCTCGGCCCTGCATTCGGCGCGGCCGTTCTGGTTGCGGCCGATCACAACTGTGCGCCGGTTTTGCCAGAGATATAAAATGCAGGCTCCCGGCTGAACCGTGCGGAGAAGCTGCTCTTCCACCGCCTGGTTGCGATAGGGGACGTCGCTGTCAGCCAGGATAAAAAGCGTTTTGCCTATCATTCGGAAAAGCTGTAGCGAATGATGGGGGTTCTCGCCGCCGTCACCTCGTCGGGGCGGCCGATGGGGGTCGTAACGGGTGCGTTGTGCAGCGCCTCCGGGTCGGTGCGGGCCATCTTGAGCAGCTCGATGACGGCCTGACCCGCCTCGTCAAGCATTTCACGGGTCTCGGTCTCGGTCGGCTCGAACATCAGCGCTTCGTGGACAATCAACGGGAAGTACATGGTGGGCGGGTGCATACCGCGATCCAGCATACCCTTGGCGATATCGCTGGCCGCGACGCCGGTCTCCTTGTGCAGCGCTTCCAGCGACAGCACAAACTCGTGCATGCACAGGCCCTCGTTCGCCGTCGTGCAGTGCGGCTTGAGCAGTACGCGCAGGTAGTTGGCGTTCAAAACGGCGTTCTGCGAGGCCTGGCGCAGGCCCTCACCGCCCAGCGCCAGGACATAGGTCAGCGCGCGCAGGCAGACCAGGAAGTTGCCGTGGAAGGAACGGACCGCGCCGATGGACGCTGGCGCTGACGCCATGGCCAGCGCGCCGTCCTTTTTCACAACGGTGGCGCCCGGCAGGTATCCTGCCAGGATATCCTTGACGCCGACAGCGCCCGCGCCGGGGCCGCCGCCGCCGTGCGGGGTGGAGAAGGTCTTGTGCAGGTTGAGGTGGATGACGTCAAAGCCCATGTCGCCCGGGCGCACAGTGCCCATAATGGCGTTCATGTTGGCGCCGTCATAATAGCACAGGCCGCCCGCCTCGTGGACAATGCGGGTGATTTCCAGGATGTTCTTGTCGAACATGCCCAGCGTGTTGGGGTTGGTCAGCATCAGGCCGGCGGTGTCGGGGCCGACGGCGGCGCGCAGCGCGTCAAGATCGACGCTGCCGTCAGGCGCCGAGGGGATGTTGACAACCTGGAAGCCGGTCATGACGCCCGAGGCCGGGTTGGTGCCGTGGGCCGAATCGGGCACGATGATCTTGGTGCGGTTTTCCCCGCCGTGATCGCGCTGATATGCCTTGATGAGCAGCAGGCCGGTGAACTCGCCGTGTGCGCCGGCCGCCGGCTGGAAGGTCATGGCGTCCATGCCCACCAGCTCGCACAGGCGGGCTGAAAGGGTGTCAAGCGCCTCGAGACAGCCCTGTACCGTGTGCTCGGGCTGCAGCGGGTGGATGCCCTGGAAGCCGGGCAGCGCCGCC
>CAJMOV010000149.1 GCA_905215125.1 uncultured bacterium
AGGAGAATTGGAATGATAGAAATCGCATTGCGCGGGGAGTTGTGGGACAACGACAGCGCAGCTGTTCTGCGGTATTGCGGATGGAGGGATATCACCTGCCCGGAGGATATCCGCGCGGCGCTGGAGAAGGCGGACGGGGACGACGTGACCCTGCTTATCAACAGCTATGGCGGGGATATGTCGGTCGGGCTGGAAATCCGGTCTGTGCTGCGGCGTTATCCGGGCAAGACGACGGCGTTATACCAGGGCTTCGGGGCGTCTGCGGCGACGCTGGCGGCCAGCGGATGCCGGCGCATCGAAAGTGAGCCGGGCGCGCTTTTGTGCTACCACAACCCTTCCTCTGTGACGGAGGGGGATTATCAGGACATGGCGCAGGCGGCAGAGGGGCTGAAAAATGCCCGCGACTGCGCGCTGGAGGTCTACACGGCCCGAAGCGGGGCAAAAAGCCGCGAAGAGCTTATCGAGCTGATGGACAAGAACATCTGGATAACCCCCAGCCAGGCGCGCGAGTATGGTTTAATCGACGCCATTGTGGGGGACGGGGAGGAAGAAAATGCCGACCCGGCCGCCTTTGTCGCATCCAGCCGCCGCATCCGTCTGACCGATGCCATGCGGCGGCAGTACGGGCAGCACATCGCCGATGTGAAGAAGGCGGAAGCAAACCGAATCCTGGCCCGCGCAAGGGCTTTTAACGAATATTAAGGAGGAAAAGACAATGGATTTCATGGAGAAAATCGCCGAGCTGCGGGCGTCCAAGGCCGAGCTGCTTGCCAAGGCCGAGGAACTGGTCGCCGCCGGCAAGTATGCGGAGGCCGACGCCATCACCGAACAGATGAGCGGCATCAACAACAGCATCAAGAGCCTGGAGGCCCTGGCCGACGCCAGCCGGGCGGCAGGCGTCGGCGAGCGTCAGCCTGCGGCGCAGGGCCTGTCGGGCACGGGGACAGGCACAGGCGGGGGGAAAAGCAAGGAGCCGCAGCCCTTTGCCAGCTTTGGCGAGCAGCTGCGCGCCATCTACAACTTCCGAAAGAACCATATTGAGGACCGTCGCCTGGGAAGGGTCAACAACGCGGTGCTGGGCAGCAACGAAGGCACGGGAGCCGACGGCGGCTTTGCCATCCAGACCGACTTTGCCGGCATGATTCTGGAAAGCGCATTTCAGAGAAGCCCCCTGCTCAGCCGCATTGACCGGTATACATGCAGCCGCAACGCCAACGCCATGCGCTGGGTGCAGGCGGACGAGACCGACGTTTCCAAAAGCGTGTTCGGCGGCGTGATGATGCACTGGGCCAGCGAGGGGAACACGGTTGCCGCCAGCAAGCCGCAGTTTAAGGAAATGAAGCTCGACCTGGAAAAGATGATGGGCTTTGCCTACTGCACCGAGGAAATGCTGGAGGACGCCGCCTTTATGTCGGGCTTCTTCAGCACGGCCTTTTCGCTGGCGGCCGACCAGCTGCTGGGCGACGCGGTGCTTTCGGGCGACGGCGTGGGCAAGCCGCTGGGCATCCTGAACAGCAAGGCACTGATCACCGTGGCCAAGGAAAGCGGGCAGGGAGCGGGGACCTTTACGGGCAAAAACGCCCTTGCCATGCTCTCCCGCGCCATGCCGCAGAACCGCGAGCGCCTTGTCTGGCTGATGCACCCCGACATGGAGGAGCTGCTGCCCACGCTGACCATTGACAGCGGCAGCGCCAGCAAGTTCTTGTGGGACCCTGAAGGGGGGCTGCGCAACTTTGACACCCAGCGCGTACTGGGCAAGCCGGTGCTGTTTGACCAGAACTGCGGCGCGCCCGGCACGGTGGGCGACGTGCTGCTCATCGACCCCAGGCAGTACATCCTTTTGAGTAAGGGCACGGTACGCCAGGAGTGGAGCATCCATGTCGAGTTCCTGACCGACCAGAGCTGCTTCCGCGTCGTCTTCCGCTGCAACGGCGCGCCCAAGGTAACGGCGCCCCTAGCCATCAAGAACAGCCAGAAGACCCGCAGCCCCTTCGTCGCCCTGGCCGACCGCAAGTAAGGGAAAGAAAAGAACCCGCTCATTTTGAGCGGGTTCAAGGACAGCCGGCAAATGATTAAAGCGCAGGCCAGACAATTACTCAAGGTGCAGGCGAGACTTTAAGGCATCTTGCAAGACCTGTGAAAAATTAATGTTTTGTTCTAAAGCAGCGCTGTTCAGCCAGGCAGGAATGGTCAACGTCTTTTTGACGGACTTTTCAAAGTGCGCCTTGGCATATTCGGTAACATCTACAGTGATCATATTGATGAAGCCTTCATCCGGTGAGAATTCAAGCTCTTCACTGATGGCTTTCATATCAAGTTGACCGAGGGAAGAGGGAGCCGGGGGTGTTTCGCCATCCTTTTGAAGCCAATAGAGATAGCCGGCAAGGCAGTCGACAGCCATAGAAAGGGCCTCGTCAAGGGTTTTGCCGCAGGTTGCAAGGTGGTTTAAATCGGGAAAGATGACGGAATACCCGGATTCTTCTTTGATGAAAACAGCAGGATAAGCAGACAGCATATAAAACCCTCCTATAAACAGTTTGCTCGAAGCCGCGGGGATTATTTCAGCCCCGCTTGCTTCAAAATAGAGATTTCGGTGTGTTTGGGAATGTCTTTACTGTGAAAGGGGATGGTCACTTTTCCGGGTTTCGTTGGGTGAACATAGTGCCTGTGCGAGCCTTCCTGTGATTTGAACACCCACCCGTCGGAAAGGATGATTCTTTCCATTTCCCTGGGTTTTTTCGGCATTGCAACTACACCTCACTTACAAAATGATTATAACAAATAATACGTATTTTGTCAATACGTATTAAAGAGCTTTTGAGATTGAAGGAGGAAATATCATGATTCGTATCCCGGAAGAATTGAAGTTTATCCCGGTATTTGCGCCGCAGGAGGTTGCGGCATCGACAGAAAAGACGACAAGCTACGTCGACGCGGCGGGGGCGGGGGAAGTGGCCTTTATCCTGATGTGCGCGCCGCTGGGCGCGGGCAAGAGCCTGACGGTCAAGCTGGCGGCCGCGAGCGACGCCAGCGGGTCGGACGCCGCCGAGGTTGGGCAGGCGGTATTTACCGACGCTGTGGGCACGGAAGCACAGGCGGTGGTTGTCAGCTATCAGGTGCGGCCGGAGAACGGCAGATACATCGCACTCAAGTTCCAGCACGACGGCGACGCGGAAATCGCGCTGGGGGCCGCCGCCATCACCGACGGGATGGAAATGCCGGCCGCTAACGGATGGACGCTGGTCCTTTAATGGGCATCCCGGAAGACAAGCTGAAGCAGGTTCTGGCCTACTGCGCCATCCCGGAGCCGGATGAGCGCGACCTGCTTGTCCTGAACGACGCCTGGGACGCAGCCCGCGCTTATCTGGAGGGGGCGGGCGTACCCGAGCCGGAAGCGAAAGACCCCCAATACCCGCTGTGGATGAACGCGATGAAGGCGTTGACGCTGGACAATTACGACCAGCGCGGCGCGCAGTTTGACCAGGGGAAATTACAGGACAACCCCGCTTTCCGCAGGCAGCTTACGCAGCTTGAATTGAGCTTTTTGCCGGGAGGTGCAGAGGAAGGCGCCTCCGCCGGAACCGGCAGCCGATCGACCGGTCAGCACAGTGATTTCAGTGGAGAACAGGGACCCGCCGTAGGCGGGACGGCGTCGGGTGACGCCGCCCGAGCCGCCGGATTCACTTCGGCGAGCGAGCATGAGATAGAAGGGGTTCCCGCGAAGCTCGAACGTAGTGAGCTGAGTGGGGATACCCCATGAGTCGTACGAGCATCGACGCCGGCAGGCTGACTGAGAAAGTGCAGATGCTGCAATTCACCGAAGCGCAGCAGGGCGTGTGGGAGTGGAAGCCGATACGCCCCGCTTATGCGCAGGTTGAGCTTTCGACCGGACGTAGCCTGTTTTCTGACGTGGGTATCGGCGCGAGGGCGGCGGAGCTCATCCTGCGCAGGCAGGCGCTGACGCTGCACAATGCCATTTTGTGGGGAGATAAGCATTTGTTCCTGACGTCCATTGTGCCGGAGGGGCGGACGCACCTGCGCGCGGAAGCGGCCATTGTGTCCGCGGCGGAGTGCCGGGTAAAGGAGACAGACACCGAGCCGGCGATGGCCTTCCCCGGCATACTGACGGAAAAATACGCCCGCCATGCGCAGGAATGGCCCATGTCGGTCAACGAGCTTTCGCTTGTACTGGTTGTACCGAAGGAAATTGTCATCAGGCCCGGACGGCTGGTGGAGACATGCGGCGCGGCGTGGGAAGTGCTTGTGCCGCACGAGCTGGACGAGTACAAAAACGAGTATGAAATCGGAAGGACGGTCGATTTATAGTGGCCGGGCGTTCGCGGATAGACCGGCAGCGGCTCGACCAGTTCAACCGGTATTGGGAAAAGGTTTATCAGAAGGTTCCCGAAGCGCGCGCACAGGCAGTCAAGGCCATGGGCGAAGCGGTCCTTCAGGAATTGGGCCATCAGATCCAGGCGTCCGACCTGCAAAGCGGGGCCAAAGGCAGCGTCCGGGACTGGCAGGAAATACGGCTGGGCAGTAAGGGCGGGTATGCCGCCCTGTCGCCCCGCAAGGGAATCAAGAAGGGGAAGCAGACCTGGAAGGGCAAGGCCGTCACCATGAAACAGGTGACGGGATGGCTGGAACGGGGACACGGGGCGCGCAAGTCCGCGCCGGGCAGCCTGCGAAGATGGAGCAGATACACCCGTTCCGGGTTGAATATCCGCACAGGCACGCGCTTTATCAAGGGGCGGCAGTTTTACAGCCGCACCAGGCTGAAAGCCACGGACATTGCCGTCAGGGCCGCGGACAAGGTTTTGAGCAAGCTGTACGACGATGTGGAATGGGAGTAGGGACGCATGAAAACGGGCGACGTCATACAGGCGGTCGAGGCCGCTATCGGGCAGATTTATCCAGGAGAGAAGGTTTATACGGACGAGTTACCCGACGGGTTTAAGCGCCCATCCTTTGCACTGGAATGTATGAAGGATGACTGGACGGATGCCGGTATCGGACTTGTGCGGCGGGAAATGACGCTACGCATCACCTGCTTTGTCCCGGTCAACGCCTATTCGGACAGCAGCCGCAAGGCGCTGAACGAGCGGCAGGACACCGTTATGGGCATATTTGGACAGGGGTATTTGAAGGTAGGCGGCCGGGCGCTGCATGTACAGCTGGCGCAGGGGATGGGTACGCCGGACTTTGCCGAAGTTAAGGCGGTTTTGAGCTGGCTTGACAGCCGGCCGGGGTATCAGGACCCGGAGGAAGCGGCGGCGCCCAGGATGGAGAATTACGAGCTGAATGTGACGAAAGGAAAGGATTGAGGATATGGCAACGAAAATAGGGCTGCCGAGCCTGAGCATCGTGTTTGAGAAAGCGGCGC
>CAJMOV010000150.1 GCA_905215125.1 uncultured bacterium
ATGTCACGGTTGTATCCTCCAGGCGCGCTGCGCCCGTGTCATCTTGAGCTGAACTAAACCAGCATATGACAGGGGCAAAAGCGCCGGAAAGCAAAGAGGGATTTATAAAACCCGAAAAAGGCCTACAACAATTTTAAAATTTAACGCCCGATATTCCAGAAAATGGAAATTATGGCGCGGTACTACTCACTGTACCGCGCAAACATTTCACGGGCCGTATCGCGGGAAATGCCGACGCGCTCAAGCTCGTCGCCATATAAATCCAGCAATTTTTCAAAAATGGCGTTCTGTACCTCCGGTGTGCCGCAATGGATGGCGGAATGGCACACAGGGCACAGCGGGGCCAGGTTTTCCAGCCTGTCCAGGTTAATGTTGGGGATTTCGCGCTGTGCCGCTAGGGGGACAATATGGTGACATTCGATAAAATTGGGCATATTGGGTGTGGCAAAGGTGACGTGTTTTTCGTCAATGCAGCAACGGTAATTGGCCTGGGCAATCCGGGTGGCCTTGAGCCGGAAGTCTCGGTCGCGATGCTCGGCGCAGCCGGTCTGGGGCATTTGGTAGTCGTAATGCTGGTTTTTTTCTTCAATGGCGGCCATTTCGTCGGCAGAATAGGGCTGCGCGATGATAAGGGCCGGCCCCTGGTCGCGGACCCAGCTGCGCATGCTGCCGGGCAGACCGACTGTGCCGCTTTCCAGCTCGCGCTTGACCTGAAGGGCCAGCGCTTCGCCGGCTGGCTTGATGCTGTATGTATAGGGCCGGATGGGGGTGCGCTCGAACAGCTCGCGGTTGGCCTGCCGCTCATAGTTGGAAACCAGCACATTGCGTATCGTCTGGTCAACGACGCACTGGGGGGCTGACAGGTTCTGCTGATACATTTGATCGATCAGGGTAAAGCGGGGATAGATGGCCTTGAGACGCTGCTTGATTTCAGCGCTGGTCAGGTTTGGGGTGTCATAGATGACATAGGCAATGTATGGGCGCAGCTCTTCCTCGGTTGATTTAAAAAAGGAATAGACACCGCTGGGCGAGACGGTAAAATAGGCATTGCGGAAACGCTGCCGCTCGTTATACGGAATGGCGTTGGCGCGCAGAATGGCCAGATAGTCGTCATAACTGATGTCTATGCTGCGCGACACCCAACCGAAGACTTCGTGGCTTTTCAGGTCTTTGGGACCCTGTCTTCCATTGGCGTTGATGATTTCAATGATTTTTGTAACGTCGAACATGTTTTCACTCCTTTAAGGCAGATTTTTTTTGACCAGAAAAAGGTATTCTGTTGTGTGAAGACTGCGGTTTTGCAGATTCCGCGAAGCGCGGAAAGCGTTGTAAGGTTTTTCCATGACGAAAACCGAACCCAGGCGCGCAAGCATCCCCGTCATCTGCTCCTTGGTGATAAACCCTTCAGAATTGAAGGAGAGCAGCAGATAACGCGCCTTGATGGAAGCGCACAGCTCGCTCAAAGCGTCGAAGGCTTCGCAGGCACGGTTGTACACAGAGCGGTTCCATGTGCGCGGTATACCCGCCACGGCGCTCAGCTCCGTGGGTTCCTCGTAATCGCAAACGAGATTGAGCATAAAGTAATTGGAGCCGTAAGGGTGCTGGTTATAGGGCGGATCCAGATAAACAAGGTCAAGCATATCGAGGTCGCGCGCAACGGCCAGCGCATCCCCGCGGCAAATGGTTACGGGGCAGTCGAAACGGCTGAAGACAGGAAAGGGCAGCGCGATAGGGCCGCAGATGCGGGCCAGGGCGTTGCGCCCCGTGCCCCCGAATTGCCCGATGCCGGTATGAGCATTTTTGTAAAACCCCTTGAACACCCCGGAGGTGTTGTTGTGCACCGACGCTTCCGTCAGAAGCGGGGCGAGGAAAAAGGGCTGGTCGGCCTCGTCCAACTGGCCGATAAGCCTGCGCGCGGTGTCAATATAGCGTGCGTTGCGCGGGGTGTAAAAAACCCGTTCGCCCGGCTGGATATTGTTGGCGTCGCGGGGAGCGTAAATACGGGAAATAATCCCTTCCTCCAGTGGGCCTTCTTCCAGCCGCAGGCACAGATCCGCATAGATCTGCTTGAGGCGGGGCATATCCAGCTCGCTGCGGTTGTGCAGATAGCACTGGTTCAAAACCTCGCAGTAACGCTCAAGATCATTGACAATCAGGTGCTCTGAATATTGCTTAAAATAACGGGAAACAACGCCCGATCCCGAAAAAAGATCGCCGATATACAAACGGTCGCGGCCCAAATCCTCCTGCACTTCCTCAAGCGCCGGGGTGATGAAATCGAGAAGGGCGCGTTTATTCCCCAGGTAAGTGATGACTTGTGACGTGAGATAATGCTGATCCTCCATGCCGCTTTGTCGATTCATGTAGTCCTCCCGAAGGGTGATTGTTATGGCTGAATGGGTCGGGAAGCAACCCGGACACGGCGCTGCGGCGCCGTGCTGGAGATGGCCTTTCAGTATTATACCAAAAAGGCTAAGAATTATCAATCGCTTTACAGCAGTTGTAAATTACAATCTGCACTTGACAGGGCGGGCGGGACAGGATATAAATGAAAAAAAGGGAGCCAATTTTAGAAGGAGGATGGACGATGAGGGAAATAAAGGCGCAAGCCGTCGCCGACGCGGTGCGCCGGCTGTGCGTAGAAGCAAACTGCGTCCTGCCCCAGGACGTGCGCGCGCGCATTGAAGCCTGCCGCAGGCAGGAGGATTGGGGACCTGCCCAGGGCATCCTGGACAAAATCAGGGAGAATTACGCCATTGCCGGCGAGGGCCATGTACCCATTTGCCAAGATACCGGCGTTGCCTGCGTTTTTCTTGATATCGGGCAGGAGGTCTGCATTACCGGCGGCGCGGTGGAGGACGCCGTCAACGAGGGGGTGCGCCGCGGGTATGAGGAGGGCTACCTGCGCAAATCGGTCGTCCGCGACCCGCTGGATCGCGTCAACACCGGCGACAATACCCCTGCGATGATTTACTATAACATTGTGCCGGGAGACAGGCTGGCCGTCACCGTCGCTCCCAAGGGCTTCGGCAGCGAGAACATGAGCCAGATCAAAATGCTGCGCCCGTCCGACGGCGTTGACGGCGTCAAGGATTTTGTCGTCCGCGTCGTTGAGGAGGCAGGGCCCAACCCCTGCCCGCCCGTCATTGTCGGCGTCGGCATCGGCGGGACCTTTGACAAGGCGGCCTATCTAGCCAAAAGGGCCCTGCTGCGCCCCGCCGACCAGCGTCATGGCGACCCCTTCTATCGCGAGCTGGAGGAAGAGCTGCTGGCGCGCATCAACGCGCTGGGAATCGGCCCGCAGGGCTTCGGCGGCCGGACAACGGCGCTGGCCGTCAACATCGAGCGTATGCCGACCCATATCGCCGGCCTGCCGGTCGCTGTCAATTTGAACTGCCATGTCACCCGCCACAAAACGGAGGTGCTGTAATATGGAAAAGCGTATACAAACCCCCATTACCCGGGAAATGGCGCGCAGCCTGAGGAGCGGGGACGCCGTTTTGCTTTCAGGCGTCATCTACACCGCCCGGGACGCGGCGCACAAGCGCCTGGTCGAGCTGGCGGCCGCCGGCCGGGAGCTTCCCATCGACATCCGCGACGCTACCATCTATTTTGTCGGCCCTACGCCGGCAAAGCCCGGCCAGCCCATCGGGTCCGCCGGGCCGACGACCAGCTACCGGATGGACGCCTATTCTCCTACCCTCATCGCCCTGGGCCAGACCGGTATGATCGGCAAGGGCAAGCGGGGCCCGGAGGTCATTGAAGCCATGAGGCGTCACGGGGCCGTCTACTTCGGCGCCATCGGCGGCGCGGGCGCGCTGCTGTCGCGCTGCGTGGTGGAAAGCAAGGTCGTCGCCTATGAGGATTTGGGGGCGGAAGCCATCCGGCGGCTTGTCGTGCGCGATTTGCCCGTCACCGTCATCATTGACAGTGAGGGTCGCAACCTGTATGAAACAGGCCGCGCAGCCTATCTTTCCCAGCGGGCGGAGTAGGACTTTTTCCCGCTATAAAAAATGGGCCTTGACAAATGTCCTTCCTATTGTCATAATTGTACTAGAACATATGGGGCTGGTTACATAGAACAGCCCTCGACGCAGAGAAAGGAAGGAACGCGGTGGAAATCAAAGTCAGGCAGGGTGTGGATACCCCCATTTATCAGCAGCTGGTCGACGCGGTGCAGGATCAAATCAACTCCGGCGCGCTGGCCGAAGGGGAAAAGCTGCCGACGGTGCGCCAGCTGGCCGAGCAGATGTCGCTGGCCAAAGGCACCATCAAGCGCGCGTATGACGAGCTTGAGCGCCGCGGGGCCATCCGTATGACACAGGGCAAGGGCACCTTTGTCCTGGGCCGCTTCAAGCGCACCGACAGCCACAAAGAGCAGGCAATGCAGGCCATCGACAGGCTGCTGGACGAGCTGGAAAAGCTGGATTTTTCCCCGCGGGAGATTGAGATCTTCTTTGACCTTAAGCTGCGCGCCCGCCTGGACCGCGGCAATGGCCTGCGCGTTGGCGTCGCCGAATGTAATACCGAGGCGCTCAATCTCATCATCGACCAGCTTTCTACCATTGAAGGCATCGAGCTGTATCGCTTCATGCTGGACGACGCGCTGACTGCCCCCTATAAGCTGAGCGAGAATATGGATCTCATCTTTACGACGGAGGATCACGTCGATCAGCTTTCACATGCCATTTCACAGCCGGAGAAAATTGCAAAAATGGCGCTGGCCCCCACCCAGGCCACCGTCATTTCTCTGGTGCGTATGCGTGACGCGCGCCGCATTGGCATCCTTTCCCTAAGCGCCAAGTATGCTGCGGCCATGCGCCGCATGAGTGAAGCGGTGCTGGGCGGCGGCCAGAGGATGGAAACCCGGCTGTTCGGCGACGACGGCGTCGAGACCTTCCTCGGCCGGCAGGAGGCTTTGCTGGTGCCGGCGGGCTACATGAAATACTGCTCGGCAGAGGAAGCCGACTGCATCCATCGCTTTGGCCGCACAAAGCCGGTGCTTGCCTTTGAGCTGCAAATCGACGCAGGTTCATTCATGTACCTGCGCGACCGCATTGAACAGGTGCAGCGCCAAAAGCGCAGATAAGAGCTGCCCGTTTATCCAATATGGATAAACGGGCTATTTTTATACAAACAGCATTGGGGCGGAAGTGAAAAATGTCTTTTCATCCTGATAGAGGGGGCTTGCATCTCCCCTTTTCAGCGGGAAAGCTCATGGCGTTTGCGCGGGCACAAGGCAAAACGGAAAAATAAAAGTAAAAAAATTGCATTTTCCTCTTGACATATGTAATAGAACAATATATGTTATAGGTATATAACAAAAGCCGAAAGAAGTGCGGCTGTAAAGAGGTGCATCATGGACAAGAAG
>CAJMOV010000151.1 GCA_905215125.1 uncultured bacterium
CCGATGTGTAAAACGCCGGCCCGTGTTTTTGCCCCGGCCCAGCCTTTGCAGCAGCAGTGTAAAACGGAAAAATCCTGCTTGACTTTTTCGCTGAATTGGGGTATAGTATTTCATGTTGTAAAGCAAGTGGACTTTACAGAAAAGGGAGGGGACGCCGTGAAAAGCGATACGTTTACCATGTCGATGCTCTTTGATTTTTACGGCGACCTGCTGACCGATAAGCAGAAAGAGCTGTTTGATTTGTATTATAATGAAGACCTTTCCCTGTCGGAGATTGCCGAGCATGCCGAGATTTCCCGTCAGGGCGTGCGCGACGCCATTGTGCGCGCCGAGACCATTCTGCGCGACACGGAGGATCGCCTGCGCCTTGTGCGCCGTTACGGCAGCGTTGAGGGAAAGGTGCGTAAAATCGCCGAGGAAGCCGATTACATCGGCCGGGTCAACGCGCAGGTGCGCAATTATGAAATCGCCGCCCACGTCGAGACCATCCAGAGCCTGGCCCGCGAACTGATGGGAGACAGCTGATGGCATTTGAAGGATTAACGGAAAAGCTCAATAAGGTGTGTAAAGGCCTGCGCTCGCGCGGGCGGCTGACTGAAAGCGACGTCAAGGAGGCCATGCGGGAAATCCGCATGGCGCTGCTGGAGGCTGACGTCAACTTCCGCGTCGCCAAGGATTTTATCGCCCGCGTCACGGAAAAGGCGGTGGGCGAGGACATTCTGGAAAGCCTGTCGCCGGCCCAGCAGGTCATCAAGATCGTCAACGACGAGCTTTGCGCCCTGATGGGCGGGGGACAAAGCCGCATCCGCATGGCCAATAACCCGCCTACGGTCATTATGTTCGTCGGCCTGCAGGGCGCCGGCAAGACGACAAACATCGCCAAGCTGGCCGGCTACTTTAAAAAGAGGGAAAACCGCCGTCCCCTGCTGTGCGCCTGCGACGTGTACCGTCCGGCGGCCATCGATCAGCTCAAGGTGGTCGGCGGCAAGCTGGATATCCCCGTGTTTGAGCAGGGGCAGGGAGACCCGGTCGCTATTGCCTCCGCGGCCTACGAGCACGCGAGAAGGCACGGCAACGACATGCTGTTCATCGACACGGCGGGCCGCCTGCACATCGACGAGCAGCTGATGGATGAGCTTAGGCGCATCAAGGCGGCAGTCAAGCCGCATGAGATTATGCTGGTCGTCGACGGCATGACAGGGCAGGACGCCGTCAACGCCGCCTCTGCTTTTGACGAAGCGCTGGGCATTGATTCGGTGCTCATGACCAAGCTGGACGGCGACAGCCGCGGCGGCGCCGCGCTCTCCATCCGCGCGGTGACGGGCAAGCCCATCAAATACTGCGGTATGGGGGAAAAGCTGGACGCCATCGAGCCGTTCCACCCCGACCGCATGGCTTCACGAATCCTGGGAATGGGGGATGTTATGTCCCTCATCGAAAAGGCGCAGCAGAGCTTTGACGAGAAAAAAACGCAGGATTTGGAAAAAAAGATGCGTTCGGGCAAGCTGACGCTGACCGACTTTTATGATCAGATGTGCCAGATGAAAAATATGGGGGGCATGGGGGAAATCGCCGCCATGCTGCCCGGCGGGGCGGGCAAGGCACTGGCCGGCGCCCAGCTGGACGAAAAACAGATGGCGCGGATCGAAGCCATTATCCTGTCCATGACCCCGCGCGAACGGGATAACCCTGATATCCTCAATTTCAGCCGCAAAAAGCGCATTGCCGCCGGGTGTGGACTGAGGATTGAAGACGTTAACCGGCTGCTCAAGCAGTTTGACGCGGCGCAGAAGCTGATGAAACAGCTGGCCGGCGGCGGCAAAAAGCTGCGCCGCGGCGGCTTCAAGCTTCCCTTTTAGGCAATAACACATTGCATAGACAAGGCGTGCGGACCGGACCTGTACCTGGAGCCCGTGCGCGCCGCTTCCCGCAGGGCTGTGGAAAGCAGCACGGGGAAGGGGTGGCATGGCTTTTACGAATGGGCCCCGCCATACGCCGGCAGAGAAAAATATACGGAGGTGAAAAAGCATGGTTAAGATCAGACTGAAGAGAATGGGCGCCAAGAAAGCGCCGTTTTACCGCGTTATCGTGGCCGATTCCCGCTTCCCGCGCGACGGTCGGTTTATCGAGGAGCTGGGCATCTACAACCCGCTGACCAATCCTGCCGAAATCAAGGTGGATGCCGAGCGTGTTCAGCAGTGGATTAAAAACGGGGCGCAGCCGACCGACACCGTTCGCGGCCTGCTCAAAAAGGCCGGTGTTCTGTAAGCATGGATAATGGGAGCGTCAAGGAGCTGCTGCGCTATATTGTGCAGAGCCTAGTCAAGGATCCCGACGCCATTTCCATTGAGGAAGTGGAGACGGGCGACACCGTGACCCTTCAGCTGCGCGTCGCGCCGGAGGATATGGGCAAGGTCATCGGCCGCCAGGGCAGGATCGCAAAGGAAATCCGCGCCCTGGTCAAGGCGCATGGCCTGCGCGACGGGCGCAAGGTTATGGTCGATATCCTGGATTGAACGGCCTGCGGCGCGGCGGCAGGATCGAAACAAAACAACAGTGAGCTGTGCATGCTGCACAGCTCACTGTCATTTTATTGACCATATACGACGAAATGCCTGGCCTTTTTATATTTATGCCTGTACGATGGAGATGCGCTGGCCGATGTGCTGGCCTGACATCGCTTCGTCGATCATGGCGATGGCGTAATCGGCGTAGCTGACGACGCTTTGGCCCGAATGGCTCACGGTCAGCTCTTCACCGCCCAGGATATATTTGCCGGTGCGCGGCCCTTCGGCCTGGAAATCGGCGGCAGGGCTGACGTAAGTCCAGCGGACATCCGGACAGCCGCGCAGGAAGGCGAGGGCCTGGTCATGGGCGGCGGCAAGGGGCTTGAAGGCGTCGGGGAAATCGGGGCCGTCCGAAACGCGCAGGGCGTGCTCTTTGTCAACATACAGTGTACCGGCCCCACCGACGATGAGCAGGCGGGTATTGCTGCCGGACAGCAGGGCGCACAGGTGACGCACGGCCTGGGGGATGCCGGGGATGGTTTCCGGAGTCCAGGCGCCGAAAGCGTCGACGACGACGTCAAAGCCGGCGAGATCGGCGGCTGTCAAAGAAAAAATATCCTTACAGACGGCCTTTTTTGCAGCGCTCTTGTTTTCGCCCCGCACGATGGCGGTGACGTCGGCCCCGCGCGCCATCGCTTCCTTGACAATAAGGCGGCCGGCTTTTCCGTTTGCGCAGACAACTGCAATTTTCATGGTAGGTTCCTCCGTTTTGCTTGGGTTTAGGCGGCGATCCCGCCCCTGTGCTTCCATCATACAACGACGCTTGACGCTTGAAAAGTACGCACAATATTGTGGTATGGTTTCGCCGCGGTAACCATTGCGTCTGCGCGCTTGACAGCGGCCCGGCGCTGTTTTAAGATAAAGCTATCAAGAAAAGGGAGACTGCCATGGAGACAAAAGCCCTGCCCAACTGCCCGGTGGAAACGACGCTGATGCTGATATGCGACAAGTGGAAGGTGCTGGTGCTGCGCGATCTGCTGTCGGGCGCAAAGCGATTTGGCCAGCTGAAAAAGTCCCTTTCCGGCGTCAGCCAGAAGGTGCTGACAGTACAGCTGCGCCAGGTGGAGGAAGACGGACTGCTCACTCGCACCGTTTATGCAGAGGTGCCTCCCCGCGTCGAATACGCTTTGACCGAGCTGGGGCGCAGTCTGGCCCCTTGCTGGACGCCATGCGCGCCTGGGGGGAATGGTATCAGGCGCGGCAGGGGTGAAAAAAAGCGCGGACAGCCGCGCTTTTTTATATGGCTTACAGCTTTTCGGTGCGCATGTAGCAGGCGTTTTTGCCATCCAGCTCCCAGAACTTTTCGCTGCCCAGCTCGGCGAGACGATCGGCCTGGACCTGGGCGTCGTCCAGTACTTCCTCCAGGGAGAAGGTGAGGGGAACGCGATGCTCGACGATGAAGCGGCCCTTGACCATGACGGTGTCGACAACGTCGCCGCGGGCGGCGTAAACCAGGTTGGGGACCAGGTTGCGCATGGGCTTGACATAGACGGGGGACATAGCGGGGCTGCGCAGATCGACGAGGATGAGGTCGGCGTCCTTCCCGGCGCGGATAGAACCGGTGACGCTTCCGATGCCCAGGGCCTGGGCGCCTTCGACCGTCGCCATGCGCAATACCTTCCAGGCGGGCATGACCTCTGGGTTGCCGGCGCGGATTTTATTGAACAGGGCGGTCAGCTTCATTTCGGCAAAAATATCGTGGCAGTTGTTGCCAGGGGCCTGATCGCTGCCCAGGCCGGCGACGCCGCCCGCCGCCATAAAGTCAGCCGCCGGGGGGACGATGCCGTCGATAATGCCGATGGAGGCCGAGCACAGCACCATATGGCAGCCGGTGGAGGCGGCCAGCCTGACCTCGTCCGGTTCGGCGTCGGTTAAATGGATGCCGGTGACGCCGGCGTCGAGAAAGCCCATTTCGGCCAGCAGGGGGATGCTGCGGCGGCCGTAGCGCATCAGCATTTGCTTGGATTCGCGCTCGCCCTGTTCGAGATGGATGTGGATGCGGGTGCCCAGCTCGCGCGCAAGGGCCTTGACCTGCTTCAGGGTATCCTGCGAGACAAAGTCGGCCCCCTGCGGGCCAAGGCGGATGAGGATGCGCCCGCCGTCGGCGCCGTTGTAGCGGTCGTAGATTTCGCGAAAGTCGCGCAGGCATTTCTGCCCCAGCTCGGGGACAAGCTCGTACAGCTCGCCCGGGCGATAAACGCGGCTGACGGCGTCGCGGATGCGGACGCTCAGATTGCCGCGCGCACCGATTTTCTGAACGAAGGAGCAGCTGGCGTCCATATCGAAGCCGTCGTCGCCGATGGTTGTCGTGCCGTTCAGCACCGCTTCGGCGATGGCCAGGCGGGTGCCGGCGTCGGTGGCAGGGACGTCGTATTTTTCGATAAAGGGCATCAGCCCTTCCATCATCCAGTTGCCCACATCCTGCGCAAGGCCGCGGGAAATGCAGTAGCCGCAATGCATATGCCCGTCAATCAGCCCGGGCATGAGCAGCTTGTCGGGCGCGTCGACCATCCGCTCTGCCCTGTATTCGCGCTCGATGTCCGCTGCGGGGGCGACGGCGAGGATCCGGCCGCGATCGATGGCCACGGCATGGCTTTCACGGTACCCGACGCCCTCGCCTTCCATGGTCAGCATATGGCGCGTCTTGATGATGGTGTCGATTTTTTGCATGGTCAAACCTCCCAAAGCGCCGGGGCGCTGTATTTTAAAGGCAACCTGACAAGGGCGGCGGGGCTGCGGCTTCTGTCGCGGTCAGGGGGCGACGCAGCGAAGGTACGATGGGGATGAGCGGCCGACGCCG
>CAJMOV010000152.1 GCA_905215125.1 uncultured bacterium
TCACCGATTCCTTGACCCGCAGCGCGGCGGCGGCAGTGTGGGTGTATACTTTTTTGGCGTCCTTGCTGGAGAGCAGCTTGATTCCGGCGGAACCAAACAGCGCCCCTCCGACAAACAGAGCCAGGTTCTTATAGCAACGCAGCATAATAACATTCCTCCTGATGGGTTTATTGATGTCGGTATCCGGTTATCATGACCATGATCATGCAAATGACAGCACCCCATGCCCAGAAACGATGCTGTTTCAAAACGAACACCTCCTGCTTTGCCTGTATTTGTCACTCTATTTTACTCGAAGGCTTACGGCATTTCTCTCCTGTTCGGACGGAATTCGACGGTTTTGGACATTTTATATCCCAGCCTTTTTCGGTACTGGGACGGAGAAAGCTGATATTGGCGCTTAAATATAACGCCAAACTGGCTGGCGCTGTCATAGCCGACCGCTTCGGCTATCTGCAGCACAGGCAAGCCGGTTGTGCACAGCAGCTCTGCCGCACGCGCCATGCGGTGCACCTGTAAAAACTTGTGGATGGGCAGGCCGTACATCTGGCGAAAGCCCTCCTTCAGCAATGTGCTGGAGATGTGGAAGGCTTCCGACAGGCCCTGGATGGTGTGGGGCTGATCGAGGTTTTCCAGCATATAGGCCTGTACGCGCCGGATCCTGTCCATTTGATACCGATCCCGATAGGGGCCTTCCCTTTCCGGCCTCCTCCCGCCGGCCCGATCCTTTTCCTGGCCGCAGGGCAGGCGCTTCCAGGTAAGCCCGCGAGCAAACGCCATGACCGTCCCCTGGACCTTCTGGCTCCACATGTGCGCGGAACAGACCCTTATTTCCGGCGTGACGACCAAAATTTCCTGTGGGACAACACGGACGGTCTCGCCTGTCGCCAGTCCGAATTGCATTTCCCCCTGCGTGAGGATGAGCAGCTCGCACCCCTCCTGTCCGCCGCAAACAGTGCTCACCGCCCAGCCGGCACATTCAAACCGGCAAATTCCCAGCCCGGGCAGGGACAGAACCTCCTCTATTTTCGCATTCTGCTGCGCGATTGTTTGCATTAACATGGCGCTCACCTGGCAATCACCATAAGTTAGTTTGTGCTAACTTATTTCTTAAGAAAAAGGCCTGCTTTGATCAGCGGCGTTATCTATTCCTAACTATACCATAACTTCTGTACAAATACAATCCTTTCCGGCGGCAAAGCAAAACCGGAGCCGGCCGGGGGTGATTACACCCCCGACACGATAATTTTGATGACGGCGCCAACGATGGCGGCGGCGCCTACAATCGCCGTAACGCCATAAATTTTCTGCGATTCCCTGTCTCCCTTGGAGCGGGTCAGGTAATAGAGCCCTCCCGCCAGCACGGCGATACCGATGATGAGCACAGCGATAGTCAGCATGATTTTTTCCTCCATTTCAATAAAAATGCTGAATTGATAATAACAACAACCGAGCCTGCGTTGTGAACCAGCGCGCCGACGACAGGATCGAGCGCCCCTGTCATGGCCAGGATGATGGCGACGAAATTCAGCAGCATGGAAAAGGTCATGTTGCATTTGATTGTCTGCATCATGCGTCTGGCCAGTCTGAGCAGATGGGGCAGCTCGCGGATATCGTCGTTGACTAGGGCGATGTCGGCCGCGTCAACCGCAATATCGCTGCCAATCCCACCCATGGCAATGCCGACGTGCGCTTTTTTGAGGGCCGGAGCGTCGTTGATGCCGTCCCCCACCATGCAAACCCACTTGCCCGCCTTTTGGCTGCGGTCGATCCAGGACAGCTTATCCTCCGGCAGGCAATTTGCTTGGACTGTCTGGACATCGACCCTGTGCGCGATATGGCGCGCGGCGTTTTCGTGATCGCCCGTCAGCAGCACGGGTGTGACCCCGGCGCGCTTGACCTCGCGGATCATGCCGGCGGCGTCAGGCCGCAGCGTGTCGGCCAACGCCAGAAACCCGGCCAGTGCGCCGTCCACCGCCACATAAATAACGGTGCACCCCTCATCCAGGTCCTTTTGGGCGGCCAGGATCTGCTCCTCCCTGCAGGGAATACCGCTCTCCCTGAGCAGCTCCAGGTTGCCGGCGATCACCTCCCGCTCCTCTACCACAGCCTGCACGCCCCGTCCGGGCAGCATCCTGAAATCCTGTACAGACAAGCTGCCCTCCGGGTATTGGGCCCGGTAGCAGCGCAGCACCGCCTTGCCCAACGGGTGCTCTGAATGCTGCTCTGACGCTGCGGCGTACCGGTACAGGCTTTCCTGCGCCATGTCGGGAAGGAAGGGATGTACTGCCGTCACCTGCGGCGTTCCAAACGTCAGCGTGCCGGTCTTGTCAAAAGCCACCTGCGATACGGCGGCCAGACGCTCCAGCGCATCCCCTTCGCGCACCAGAAAGCCGTGGCGCGTGGCGTTGCCAATCGCGGCCATGATAGCCGTAGGGGTGGCAAGCACCAGAGCACAGGGACAGAACACGACAAGGATGGTGACGGCGCGGATGATTTCCTTCGTAACCAGGCCGGTAATCGCCGCCGCACTGAGGGCGATGACGACAATCCAGGTCGCCCACCGGTCGGCCAGCCCGACGATTTTGGCTTTGCCCGCGTCGGCAGACTGCACCAGGCGGATCATGCGCTGAATCGAGCTGTCCTCCCCCACCTTGGTTGCTTCCATGTCAAAGCTGCCGAACTGGTTGACGGTTCCGCTGGAGACCTCGTCTCCCTGCTCCTTATCGACGGGGAGGGCTTCGCCTGTCATGACGGCCTGGTTAATAGAGGTCTGCCCGGAAAGAATGACGCCGTCAACCGGTACCGTTTCACCGGGTAAAACGCGGATGCGGTCGCCGACCTTGACCTGCTCCGCAGGTATAATGCTTTCTTCCCCGGCCCGGAGGACGCGCGCAGTGCGCGGGGTCAGGCGGATCAGTCTTTCAATACCCGCCCGGGCCTTGGCGACCGTCAGATCCTCCAGCAGCGCGCCGAGCTGCATGATAAAGGCGACCTCCCCCGCTGCAAAATCCTCGCCGATACACACCGACGCCACCAGGGCGATGGAGACCAGCACGTCGGCTTTGATGTCAAAGGCTGTAACCAGCCCGATGACCGCTTCCAGCGCAATGGGCAGGCCGCACAGGATAATGGCCACCCACGCTGCGTCAAACGGCAGCGGCGCCAGGTCAAGGATGCTGATCGCCAGCGCCACGGCTGAAAGGATGAGAAAGACCACATCCCGCTTTGTGCCGCCCCATTCCAAAAGGGCTTCCAAACGCTTCATAATATCCCTCCAAAGGCAGGCTTGTATACCAATACTGGTATATGTACATTATACCCATATGGGTATGCTCTGTCAAATAAAAAGCGCGCCAGCCGGCGCGCTTTTTCTAAAAATATTTTTCTTTTAACACAAGCTGCAGCAGGCAGGGCGCCGCGGCTTTGACGGCAAGAGCTGCTGGTGACACGAAAAGGCCGGTATCAATCCAGGAATTTCCCCTTGAAGAAATTCTCGTTGCCAAGCGGCCTGGCTGTCAGCTGGAAAAGCACACAGCCGTCAGGGCAGACGACAGCTTTGCTGTATCTGCCGTCGCCGCCGACATTTTCCAAATCGCCGCCGCTTCTGACGGCTTCCATCAAAGGGAACAGCAGCAGCATGACCTTGGAGCAGATCCCCTGGCCGGCGGCGTTGACGGGACAGCCATAGGTGCAGGTGTATTTATCGCCGATTTCCTCTCCATTGCGGCAATACCGCTCTGTGCGCTCGCCGCGCAGGAACCCCCTGACTTCAATTTGGAACTCGTATTCCTCGTCATACCACTTTTTCATATCCGGCTTCCACCCTTCCAGCTATTTTCCTATGATTATAACCCGTCTGTGCGGGCAAGGCAAGTGTTGCTCGCCGCTTCCAGACCGGGGGGCGTTTTCCCGAATCAGCCGGACGGCGTTTTACAGATGCTTTTTATCTATTTTGAGGGCAGCTGCGAAATCAGCCTGGGTCTGCCGCTGCTTGCCGGACGGACGAGCTTCCCCCTGCGGATATCGCCGCCGCGTTGCTTCCTTCGTTTTCCTGTCAGCCCGCCACGGGCCTTCCCCCCTTTATTTTCCCCCGGCCAGAGGCGCGCCTTGCGCGGTATTCATAACGAAGGCGGCTTCCGCAGGTATGATGCAAAAAACCGGCCGCATTGCGGCCGGTAGCATTGTCTCTGTATTTAATTCATGTTGGCGAAGCGCTCGACTGCCTTGGTAAAATTGGCGATGGTCTGGTCGGCATCCCCGTGCTCCAGCCCGTCCCGGACACAGTGCTTGATGTGCCCCTCCAGCACCACCTGACCACACCGATGCAGAGCCGATTTAGCTGCGTTGATCTGTGAAAGGATATCTTCACAGGGGATATCCTCGTCCACCATGCGGTCGATGGCCTGAATCTGCCCGATGATCTTTTTCAGCCTGCGGTGCAGGTTGTCGGAATCCATACATTGTCTCATGCCGAATCCTCCTATACCGCTGTGGGTATATGTATATTATACCGTCAGGGGCGGGCTTTGTCAATCGCGCCCCCGTATCCGCAGGAAAACGTCATTCACAGCGTCCCCTGATACCGCTTGGGCAGGGCGTGAAACAGGGCGGTCGCCGCCATAAGGGTCTCTCCCCTTTCCAGCTCCAGTCCCATTGTGGGAAAATATGCCGATATCCGATCAAGCTGTCTCTTGTAGCCTTCCGCCAGACGGCAGCCTTCTTCCGTCAAGACGATTTTACCGTAGCGTTCCTTTTCCACCCACCCCTTTTGCCGCATATTTTCCAGCATATGGGTTACGGACGGCTTGGTCACCTTAAGCGTCCGCGCCACGTCGACGGAGGAGACCCCCCGCGAAGCGCCGGTAAGCTCATATATGACCACCAGATAACGCAGGTGTGTAAATTGAATTTCCATGTGTCACCCCGATTTTTCACGCAAAATATGGAGTAAGGGCGCGGGCAGCTTCCTTTTGCCCGCGCCCTCGAAGGAGGTTATGGCCTTACTTGTGACAGCAGCCGCCGCACTGGCTGCAGTCGCCGGTGCATTGGCCGCCCTTCTTGTGATTTTTCCACAGCGAGCGGATAGCCAGGGCGACAACAGCCGCCAGCACCAATATCACAATGATGTTGATGAGCATACCGGGCATTGTCATGCCCCCCTTTCCACTGATAAAAATTATTTTGAGGCTGCCGCTGAAACCGAGGTCAGGTGATGGGTCTCGCCCTGCGGCTTGTAGCCTTTACGGAACAGCAGGTAAATGAGCGCTGCCAGGGCGGCAAGAGCCACAACGGTCCAGATGCCCAAAGTCGTGCCGTAGCCTCTTTCAAGAGGTTCTACGACAAACTTCCCGTAAT
>CAJMOV010000153.1 GCA_905215125.1 uncultured bacterium
TTGACACCGAGCAGGATCCGAAGAGCACCGGCAAGCTGCGCGCTGTCAACGTCCGCGCCATCTGACAAAATAAAAAAAGCGGCCTTCGGGCCGCTTTTTTATTTATCCGCCGCAGCTGTGCAAACAGCCTCAGCGACCTTCGATGTCCATGGTCTCCATCTGCTCCCGACTTGTGCCGAAGCGCGCGCCGTACCGGATCCAGTAGCTTGTCGACGCGCGGATAAAGGCTTTGGGCGTCATGGGCATGGTGACGCGCAGCACAGCGCTCTCCCCCTTCTGCATGCCGCGGGCCAGCTTTTTGACGCCCCGGCGGACGAGAAAGGCAAACGGGGTGTTGAGAATGGCTTCGCCCGAACCGATGCTGAGGGCCATTCCCAGCGGGAACCCCGCCCTGCGGCAGTACAGCCGGAGCATTTCAATGGCCGTTTCGTTCTGCTCGGGCTCTAAAAAGCCGCAGTTGATCAAAATGTGAATTGTAGGCCTTTCCCGACAGGGGCAGGCGGCCAGCTCCTTCAAAAAGCCCATCAGCGTGACGGGCAGGCTGTCGGCATACAGCGGAAAGGCCAGAAGAATATCGCTGTACTGCCCGATGCCGGCGCAGATCTCCCCGTGCATTCCGGCGGTGACGTCGTACTCATCTGCGGGAGACGGCCAGCAGGCTTTCAGCAGAGCGGCGTATTGCCTGGAATTGGATTTCGGGGCCCGGGGGCTCCCGTTGACGATCAGCAGCTTTCCCATGCGCGCACCTCCTGTCTGACGGCGTCGGCCAAAGCGTCATGGCGGACAAAGACGACCCGCCACGACCGGAAGCACATGTTTTGCGCATTGCGCTCGGTCAGGCGGCGGAAAAGCGCCCGCTCATCCTCCGGGATTTCATTGTCGGCATAGGCGATGATGACGGCGTCCTTTTCCGCGACGTTTCTCTGGATATGGTGGGTTTCGCCCCCGTGCAGGCGGATAAAGGCCTGCTGCACGGGGATGGCCCGCTCCAGCATGGTTTTCATGACGGTGTCGTAGCCGCCGCAGAACAGGCGGCTGACGTAAATAAGCCTTTCGCTTTGGGCAATAAGGGGATAGACCCTGACGGCATCGTCCCGGATGACGCATTTCCCCGGGGTTTTGACCCAGCAGCCAAAGCAGCCCACGCAGTTGGATATGTGCAGGGCAGATAGATCGATGGCCGCATTGCCTTCGCCGACGTTCAGGCCGGCGGGCAGCGCGGTGTCGCTCAGCAGCAGATTCAACCCGGTCCCTCCTTTTTCGTTACGCTTTCCAAATCGGCACGGCGCAGCAGGAAAAAAGCAGCGCTGCAGCAATATTATACCACAAGCGGCGCCGATAAAAAAGCGATTTGCCACAGCATTTTGGACAAAGCCGTGTATCTGGGCCGACGCCAGGATGGGACCGCCTTGCCTCAAGCCGCGGCAAAACGGCGTGTGAGCCCGACAGCCGGGCGGGATGTCCTTCCTGCGCATGGGCGGGAAGGCGTTTTTTTCTTGTCAAACGCCCCGTCAGGGGTTATAATCACCAGTGGAAACACACCGGTGCCCGCCGGTTCAAAGGAGAGAATAAGCTATGCCGAACATGGATGACAAAGGCCGCATCTGGGCCGAAATTGATTTGGATGCCCTTGCCTTCAATTACCGCCAGGCAAAGGCCCGCGCCGGCAAGGCCAGGGTGCTGGCCGTGCTCAAGGCCGACGCTTACGGCCACGGCGCCGTCGAGTGCGCCCGCGCGCTTTTGAAGGAAGGGGCCGATTACTTTGCCGTCGCCGCGCCGGAGGAGGCCCTTCAGCTGCGCGCCGCCGGCATTGAAGAGCACATTTTGCTGTTGGGCGTTGCCCCGGACTGCATGGTGGCCGAGCTTGCGGCAAAGGGCGTCGAGCTGGCCGTCAACACCGTCGAGACGGCCGAGCGCTTTTCACGCCTGTGCGGGGGCAGGGAGATACTGGCCCATATCCAGCTGGACACCGGCATGTCCCGTCTCGGGTTGGAAACCCTGAAGGGTGTCGAGCAGGCGGGCGAGCAGGCCATCGCCATTTCCCGCATCCCCCACATCAGGCTGCAGGGCATGTTCACCCACTTGTGCGTCTCTGACACCAGGGATGAGGATGAATACACCCGTATGCAGATCCGCCTGTTTAAGGAGACAACGGAGTATGTAAAGGCCCACGGCGTCGACATTCCCGTCTGCCACTGTGCTAACAGCGCCGCCATTATCCGGTTCCCCGAAGCGACGTTCGACATGGTGCGCGAGGGCATCATCCTGTACGGCGTCGACCCCGAGCCGTGGATGAAGGGCATGTGCGAGCTGCGCCCTGTCATGAGCCTGCGCACCCGCGTCATGCAGGTCAAGACCATTAAGGCGGGCACTACCGTCGGCTACGGCCGCACATGGAAGGCCCCGCGCGACACCGACATCGCCACCGTCGCCGTCGGGTACGCCGACGGGCTGCTGCGCAAAAACTCGGGCCAAATTTCCATGCTGGTCAACGGAAAGCGCGTGCCCCAGGTCGGGCGTATCTGCATGGACATCACCATGCTCGACGTCACTGGCGTGCCCTGCAAGGCGGGCGACGTCGTCACTGTCCTTGGCGCCGACGGCGAGGAGCGTGTCACCGCCGAAGAGCAGACGGAAAAGGCCGGCAGCATCCCCCATGAAATGACCTGCAACATCAGCAAGCGCGTCCCCCGCCTGTACATCCAGGGCGGCAAGGTCGTCGCACGCGTAAACTACATTCTGTAAGCCGCCCCGTGGGGCAGAAAGGAGGCATGAACCCCATGCCTGATCTCGAAGATCGCGGCCGCATCTGGGCGGAATACGACCTCGACAATTTGATTCACAATTACCGCCAGGCTAAAAAGCGTGTCGGGGGCGCAAAGGTCCTCGCCATCGTCAAGGCTGACGCCTACGGCCACGGCGCCGTTGAAATTTCCCGTGCGCTGGAGGCGGAGGGCGCCGATTACTTCGCCGTCGCCGCGCCAGAGGAAGCGTTGCAGCTTCGGGCCGCCGGTATCCGATCCCCCCTGCTGCTGCTCGGCGTAGCGCCTGACATTGATGTCGCCGAGCTGGCGGAGCATGACGTCGAGCTGGCCGTCAACACCGTTGAAACGGCCGAGCGCTTTTCCCGTCTGGCCGGCGGCAGGGATATTAAAGTGCATATTCAGCTGGACACCGGCATGTCCCGTCTCGGGCTGGACACGGTGAGCAGCGTCGAGCAGGCGGGCGAGCAGGCCATCGCCATTTCCCGTCTCCCGCACATCAAGCTGGAAGGCATGTATACCCACCTCTGCGTCGCCGACATGCCGGAGGAGGACGAATTCACCCGCAACCAGATCCGACTGTTTAAGGAGACGACAGAATATGTCAAGGCCCATGGCGTCGACATCCCTGTCTGTCACTGCGCCAACAGCGCCGGCATCCTGCGCTTTCCCGAAGCGACGTTCGACATGGTGCGCGAAGGCATCATCCTGTACGGCATTGCCCCCGACCCGTCGCTGCGCGAGGTGTGTGAGCTGCGTCCGGTTATGAGCATCCGCACCCGCATCATGCAGGTCAAGACCATTAAGGCTGGTACCAGCGTCGGCTACGGCCGCAGCTGGAAGGCGCCGCAGGACGCCGATATCGCCACCGTCGGCGTCGGCTATGCCGATGGCATCATCCGCGAGAACTCAAATAAGATCTCCATGCTTGTTCACGGCAGGCGGGCCAAAAACGTTGGGCGCATCTGCATGGATATTACCATGCTCGACGTCACGGGTATCCCCTGTAAGCCGGGAGACGTGGTCACCGTTCTCGGGCCCGACGGCGAAGATCGCGTACTGGCTGAAGAGCTGATTGAAAAGGTCGATACCGTGCCCGACGAGTTTGTCTGCAACATCAGCAAGCGCGTGCCGCGCCTTTACGTCCGCGGCGGCAAGGTCACAGCCCGCACCGAATATATCCTCTAGTTGACAGCCGTCCGCCTTTTGGTTATAATAGTTCTATTCATACCGAAAGAGATGTGAAGCTGCAAATGGAAAGCGACGGCCGACCTAGTCGACCATTCTTTCAAGGACAGGATACAGAAAAAGCATACCTGCAGAGCGAGGGAAGCGCTGCGGGTGTGCTTTTTTGCCTTTTTTCGCAGCCATCCCTTCTCTTCGGCCAAAATCAGGAGGTTTAATCAGCCGTGAACGAAAGTTTGCCCTACCTATGTGTCCTTGCCGCGCTCATTATGATGTCCGGTTATTTTTCCGCGACCGAGACGGCCTTTTCCACCTTCAGCCAAACCCGGATGAAGACGCTGGCCGCCGACGGCAACAAGCGCGCCGCGCTGGTGCTTGAGCTGGCCGGCGACTATGACCGGATTTTGTCGACCATCCTCATCGGCAACAACATCGTCAACCTGTCGTCGGCGTCGCTGGCCACCGTCATCTTTACCCGCTGGTTCGGGGACGCGGGCGTTACCATTTCCACCGCCGTCATGACGGTGCTGGTGCTCATCTTCGGCGAAATCTCGCCCAAAAGCCTGGCCAAGGAAGCGCCGGACAGCTTCAGCATGTTTTCCGCCCCCTTCCTGCGCTTTTTCACCTGCGTTCTGGCCCCGCTCAACTGGGTCTTTTCGCAGTGGAAGCGCCTTTTGTCCCGCGTCGTGCGGGTAAGCGATCAGCAGGCGGTATCCGATCAGGAGATTCTGACCATGGTGGAGGAAGCCGAGCAGGGCGGCGGCATCGACCGGGGTGAGGGCGAGCTTATCCGCAACGCCATCAGCTTCGGCGATCTGACGGCGGGCGACGTTCTGACTCCGCGCGTCGACATCGCCTGCGTGGACGAGACCGACGAGCGCGAGGAAGCGGCCCGCATCTTCGCCGAGACCGGCTTTTCCCGCCTGCCGGTCTGCCGCCGCGGGGCGGACAGCATCATCGGCGTGCTGCATTTTAAGGATTTCGCCGGCGGCGGGTCCATTGCCGAGCTGTGCAAGCCTGCTGTATTCGTATCGGAGAGTATGGGGCTTTATCCCCTTCTGCAGCTGCTTCAGGGCAAAAAGAGCCATCTGGCCGTCGTTGTAGACGAGCACGGCGGCACGAGCGGCATCGTGACGCTGGAGGACGTGCTGGAGGAGCTGGTCGGCGACATCTGGGACGAGCACGACGCCAGCGGGCAAAGCGACATCGAGCAGCTCTCGGAGACGGAATACCGCGTGCAGGGCGGCGCCAGCTTTGAAAAGCTGCGCCGTGTCCTGGGCCTGCGCGAGGATTGCGACGTTTCCACCGTCGGCGGCTGGAC
>CAJMOV010000154.1 GCA_905215125.1 uncultured bacterium
CCATTGAGGGGGATGAGAAATTCACGCAAGATACCCTGAAAAGCATCCTCAGCGTAGAAAAAGACGTCTGGCGTGAAGACGCAAGGAGCATCCGTGAGTTTTACGCCACCATCGGCGAAAAGCTGCCGCGCGAGCTGTCCGACTGTCTGGAGACGCTGGAAAACAACTTGAAATAGAGAAATTTGGCGGGGTGGGCGGCTGCCCACCCCCAGCTTTTACATGGAGGAAGAAAGCATGATCATTTCCTGCTACGGCGATTCCAATACCCGTTATTACCTGGGGGATAAGCAGATTGACGGACCAGATACCGACTCTTATCCCGCGCGCCTGCAGGCGTTGTTCGACAAGGCGGGACGGACCGATGTCAGGGTCTGCAATCAGGGCTATCCCGATATGCAGACCGATTTTGGCGTCGAGCATTTCCAGGAAAATGTCACTGGCATCGCGGCCGACGTCTGCATCCTGGGCTTCGGCACCAACAATGTGCGCCAGCCCGACGCAGATTTGAATCGGTATCTCAGCGAATTTGAAGAGATGCTCAGGCGCTGTAAAGCGGCTGGCGTCCGCACAGCTGCCCTTCTTATCCCCTGGTATGCCGAAGCGTACTGCGGTCTGGAGGGGCAGAAACGCATCCCTGTGTGGAATCAAGCGCTGCAAGAGCTTTGCGCGCAGTATGGCACCCACGTTATTGACACATACACCCCTTTTGCCGGGGATCCCGACCGTTTCTTCAATGAAACCGAAACGCCCAAGCGGCATTACAGCCCGGCCGCTACAGCGGAAATTGCCAAGATGGCTTATACCTGGCTGAACGGGGAGGAAAAATGATTGCAGCCGCCCTGTACTGGTGCGCCGCCTGGTCTGTCGCCGCCTTTGCGGTATGCGGCTGGGATAAGCGCTGCGCGCGCAAGGAGCGCTGGAGGGTGCCCGAACGGGTGCTGTGGCTGCTGTCCGCCGTTGGCGGCGCAGCCGGTATGTTGGTCGGTATGGGCGTATTCCGCCACAAAACAAAGCGTCCCGCTTTTGTCTGCGGGACGCCCCTTTTGGTTATCGCACATCTGGCGGCAATCGCCGCCCTGGTTGTGCGGTCATAGGCAGGCGACGGCGAGATAGGATAAGTAGATGCCCAGCGCCAGGACGCCCTGCCAGCGGGCCAGCCTGCGCACGCCGACAGCGGGCAGCAGAATGACGCCGGCCAGGATGATGCAAACAGGAATATCGAGCAGCACGGTCTGGGAGGACACGGGCAGCGACCCGCCCCCGATCAGGGCGCAGATGGGCAGGATAAGGGCGGTGTCAATGATATTGGCGCCTAAGATGTTGCCGACTGAAAGGGAAGATTCCCGTTTGACAACAGCGGTGATGGTCGTCACCAGCTCGGGCAGCGAAGTGCCGATGGCAATGGCTGTCAGACCGATGATGTTTTCCGGTACGCCGATAATGCGCGCAAGCTCGCTGCCCGTGCTGACGAGCAGCTGTGAGCCGATGACAACGCCGGCCGTGCCCAGGACAAACTGCAGCAGTTTCTTTCCGGCCGCTCCTTTTGGGGCGGCCGGTCTTTCATCCAGCGGGGCCTCTCCGCTTCGTTTAGCGGCCAGGACGTTTTCGAGGATAAACAGGGCGAAAACGAGAAGGAGGGGGACGCTTTCCGGCAGCGTCAGGCTGCCGCCGCGCGCACCTGACCATAAGGCCAGCAGAGCCAGGATGAAAAGGGCGCCCTTGGGCGCCAGGCTGCGGCGCGGCAACGCGGCAGGCAGAAACAGGATGCCGACCGACAGGATAAGGCCGGTATTGGCGGAAACTGAGCCGACGGCATTGCCGATGGCCATTTCTGTTTTGCCCTGGCCGGCAGCTATGCAGGAGACAATGATCTCCGGCAGGGTAGTGGCCAGGGAGACAATGGTGGCGCCGATGACAAAGGGGGGGATCCCCGATGCGCGCGCCATCCACGATGCGGCGTCGACAAACAGGTCGCCCCCTTTGACAATGAGGACGACCCCCAGCGCAAACAGCAGTAAGGTGATAGCGGTAGACATGAAACCTCTCCTTCACATGGCGTTTTTGTCCAGTACACCATAATAGCAAGGTGCTTCGGGCGAAAAAACGGGAATGAAGGACGGGCCGTAAATTATTTGTCTGGCCGCTCGATATACCGGATATTTTTTTCCGCCTTGACGCGGGGCAGCATCAGCTCGTGCCCGCACGTCAGGCAGCGCAGGCGAAAATCCATCCCGACGCGGGCGACGGCAAAGCGGTTGCCTCCGCAGGGGTGGTTTTTTTTCATGGTTAGAATATCGCCAACGCGGACATCCATCGGCATGGGATGTCCCTCCCTTCTATTGTTATTTGGCAAAAGCAGTGGTTCAAAAAGGGGTGTACAGCACATATAAATGGGGGTAAAGAATGGTAAGCCGCGGCCATATGCCGCCGTAAAAAGGAGGAAAAACTATGCCGCAGGGAAGCTACCTGCCGGAGGGAATGCTGCTGGACACGCCAAAAAACCGGGCTTACACGCAAAGCCCCGCCCTGTTGCAGCGCGCCATTGCTGAAGGGTGCATATTGGAGGGCATGGCGACGCATTGCGATGCCGCGCATAACCTGACCGTTCGGCTGGGGGAGGAAACCGGCGTCATTCCCCGCCGGGAGGCGGCCGCCGGAATCGAAACAGGAAAAACACGGGAAATCGCCATCATATCCCGCGTGGGCAAGCCGGTCAGCTTTAAGGTGACGGGGATGGAAAACGGGAAATATATCCTGTCGCGCCGCCGCGCGCAGGAGGAAGCCATGGATTTTTTGTTGGAAAGCCTGCGCCCTGGCGACGTTATCCGCGCCCGCGTCACCCATTTAGAGCCTTTTGGGGCTTTTGTCGACATCGGGTGCGGGAACGCATCCCTCATCGGCATTGAGAATATTTCGGTGTCCCGCATCGCGCACCCGCGCGAGCGCTTCTACCCCAAGCAGGAAATTTACGCCGTCGTCGCAGGCGTCGACGTTCCGGGCAGACGCATCCATCTGTCCCACCGCGAATTGCTGGGGACGTGGGAGCAGAACGCCGCACGTCTGGCGGCCGGGGAAACGGTGGGGGGGATTGTTCGCGGTGTCGAGGAATACGGCATATTTGTTGAGCTGACCCCCAACCTGTCCGGCCTTGCAGAAAAGCGGGAGGGCATGCAGGCCGGCATGCCGGTTGCCGTCTATATCAAATCCATTATTCCCGACAGGATGAAAATCAAGCTCATCATCATCGACGCTCTGGAATGTCCGGCTTATAAGGCGGTGTCAGCGGGGGATTATTATATTACAGACTGGCATATCGACGTATGGCGGTATACGCCGCCACAGTGCGAGGGAAAGCTGGTCGAGACTGTCTTTTCCGGCGGAGATATGGTATAATAGCTTATACCACGTTGGACGGAGGATACACGGCCGGGGCCGCGTCAATCACGGGCAAATGGCGATGCCGCCGGCAGCGGGAATCAGGCCGGCCTTGCCGAAACAGGCAGAAGGGGAAGAAGGAAGTGCAAAATCTCATCGTGGCGTTTAACGCCATCGCGCCGATTTTTCTGCTCATTGCCGCGGGCTTTGCCATCCGGCGGTTCGGGCTGCTGCGTGACGACGCGCTGCCGCAGGTCAACCGTTTGGCGTTTACCGTCTTTCTGCCTGCGCTTTTGTTTAACAACCTGTATGAAACCGATATCGGCTCAGCCTTTTCGCCCCGCTTGCTGGCCTTTGCCGTCGTCATTGTTTTGGTCATGTACGCCGTGGTCACCGGCCTTGTGCGGCTGATAGAGAAAAACAATAAAAGCCGCGGGGCCATGATCCAGGCCATTTACCGCAGCAATTTTGTTCTGCTGGGCGTGCCGGTTGTTCAGTCGGTTTTCGCCGGGCAGGATTCGGGCGTGACGGCGGTGCTTGTTGCCGTCGTAGTGCCCCTGTTTAACGTATTGGCTGTCGTCACGCTGGAAATGTATCGCGGAGGCAGCGTCCAGTGGAAAAAGGTGGCCGTCGGCATTGCCAAAAATCCGTTGATCATCGGCTCGATGCTGGGGCTTTTATGTATGCTGGCCGGTATTCAGC
Organism: uncultured bacterium; assembly: GCA_905215125.1. Classification (GTDB taxonomy): domain Bacteria; phylum Bacillota; class Clostridia; order Oscillospirales; family Butyricicoccaceae; genus Ventrousia. The sequence goes on from CAJMOV010000154.1 coordinate 4,078, forward strand.
TGCCGGTGTTTGTGCGCAGCGGCATCAGCAGCTTGGCCGGCGCGGCGACGCCGGTCGCCCTCGTTGTTCTGGGGGCCTCTATCCATCTGGAAAGCGTGGGGGCCAATGCGCGAAGCCTGGCCATCTGCGTCGTGGGGCGCTTGATCGCCGTACCGCTTGCTGGCATTACGGCCGCCATTTTATGCGGCTTCCGGGGGATTGAGCTGGGATCTCTGCTGGCCATGCTGGCGTCTCCGACCGCGGTGTCTTCCTTTACCATGGCGCAGCAGATGGACAGCGACGCCGAGCTGACGGCGGGGGCCGTCGTCTTTTCGTCTGCTTTTGCCTGCCTGACCCTGTTTTTATGGATTTTTTTGCTCAAGCAGCTCGGGTTTATGTAACAAGAAGCGACCGCCGCAGGGCGGCCGCTGTTTTATTTTACAGGGCCTTGAAGGCGTGGATACGCTCTTCTAAATCAGGCGCGTTATAAACAGCCGAACCGGCAACAAGGATGTTTGCCCCTGCTTCGATGGCAAGCGGTGCTGTCTCCAGCGTAATACCGCCATCGATTTCCACATCGCACGAAAGACCCAGACGGGTGATTTCGCGCCGCAGGGCGCGGATCTTGGGCAGGCTGTCTGGCATGAAGCTCTGCCCGCCGAAGCCGGGCTCGACCGACATGACAAGCACCATGTCGACCAGAGACAGATAGGGCAGCAGCGTCTCGGCCGGTGTTTTGGGCTTGATGGTCAGGGCGCTTTTCTTTCCGAGGGCGCGGATACGTCCCAGCATGTCGGCCATATCACCCTCGGCTTCCAGGTGGATGTTGATGAGATCGGCGCCAGCCTTGGCAAAGGCTTCGATGTATCGCTCAGGCTGAGAAATCATGAGATGCACATCGAGAAAGGCGTCGGTGCAGCGCCGCAGGGACTGGACGACTGGGACGCCGATGGAAATGTTGGGGACAAAGTGGCCGTCCATGACGTCGACATGGATCATATCTGCGCCGGCGCGAACGACGCGCTCGACGTCGCGGCCCAGGTGGCAGAAGTCGGCTGACAGGATAGAAGGGGCAAGCTTAGCCATGGCAAAACACATCCTTACTGCATATAGTAAAACAGCAGCGCTGTGTTATCAGCGGGCGAGCCGAACGCTTTCAGCCGGACGGCTCACGCGGTCGGCTGCTGCTGTTTTTATAGG
>CAJMOV010000155.1 GCA_905215125.1 uncultured bacterium
CTGGGGCGGCTGGCGGGGAAAAAGGGGGTGTTTTACCGTGTCTGCGGTCACGACGTCGGCGCTATCGACGGGCTGGTGCGTGACAATATCTCCTTTCCTGAATACGGCGATTACGCCATTTTAGCCCCGGACCAGCCCTGTCGGGTATGCGACAGCATCGAGCAGGCCCTCGGCCTGCCCGCCGCCATCGTCGACGCCTGTGATTTAAGCGTCAGCATCCTCGGGCGTTCCCGCGGACTCCCGCCCTCTGACGCGGAGCTGTGCGAGGCGCTGGCCGACAACCCTGCCGGCCAGGGGGATCAGCAGACCCCTGTCATTCTTCTGCGGCGATACGCGCAGGACAGGGACGGAACCCCCTAACCCCCTCAGCCCCCGCGCTGCTTCTTCAGGCGGATGGTAAAGCGCTTGCCCATCTTTTCCATAGCCAGGGCTCGGATCTGCACGATTCCCTGCTCTGTTCCGATAGATTTCTTGGTAAAGACGAGCGCCTGACGGGGATTGACGTAAAAGAGAAAATGGCCAAAGGTCTCGTAGCCGTCGACCAGGCTTTCCCAAGCGATGCTGCCTTCAGTGCCGTCGGCGTTGGGGGAATGGATGCCGCTGCCGTCGACGGTAAAGGGCCGCTCGGCTGACGCCCCCTCTTGCTGAGCAAACCGCTTGGACACAGAGTTAATCTGGATAAAAAGCACGGCGATCAGGGCGAGATAAAGCAGGCTGACCCAGAAAAGCATGTCAATCGCTCCTCTGCCCATGACCGTTTGGATGACGACAAAGGCGCACAGCGCCGCCAGGCCGATGGACGACCAGTACACCCAGCGCTTGCGGCTGAAGATATTGAAGTACAAAAGCTCGCGATAGTCGTCGCGCTCCATGCGGTTGTCAAAGCGGACGACAGGGTCTTCCGTCCTCCCATCCCCTTCCGGCGCAGCGGAACACAGGCCGCCGTCTGCGCCTTCCTTCGCCTGGGACGCGTTTTCTTCCTGCTCCGGCGTCTCGGTCTGCTGGCCCGGGGTCTGCGCAGAATCCACTTTGTTTTCTTCCATGCTCTTCACTCCTCGTTTTCATACAGGATGAGCAGCTGCTCCTCCAGTTGTTCTTTTTGCGAAAGCAGCTCGCTGAGACGCTGGTAATCGTCGGCGCAGGAAGCCATTTCTTTGTCGATCTCTTCGATTTGGCGTTCCAGCGCGGCGGTTTTTTTCTGGTTTTCACGGGCCTGCTTCTGTTTCAGCTTAAGGTTGTCCTTTTCCGGCTTATGGGCCGGCTTTTCTTTTTTGGGCGGCGGCAGCGCGGCCCTCTGCGCCTTTTCACGCGCCAGAGCGGCGCGGAAATCCTCGTAGGTGCCGACGAAGTCGCGCACGGCTCCGTCTTCCACCTGCCAGATGCGGGTGGCAAAGCGGCTGATGAAATACCGGTCGTGCGAGACGAAGATCATGGTCTCGGAAAAATCGTCGATGGCGTCCTCCAGCCATTCGCGGGAAAGGATGTCCAGGTGGTTGGTCGGCTCGTCCAGAAACAGGGTATTGACGCCGGTATTCATGAACAGGCACAGCTTGAGCCGCGTCTTTTCGCCGCCCGACAGCACCTCCACCCTTTTAAATACCTCCTCCCCGGTAAAGCCGAAGGCGGCAAGGCGGTCGCGCGCCTGCTGGGTCGTCGCCCGCGTCTCGTACAGCAGGGTATCGACCAGCGTGCGCTCGGGGTGGCTGAAGGCTACGACCTGCGGCAGGTAGCCGCATTTGACCCCTGTGCCCTCGTAAAAGCTGCCTTTCAGCGCCGGCTGAAGGCGCAGCAGCGTGGTCAGAAGGGTGGTTTTCCCGCAGCCGTTAGGGCCGAGCAGGGCGATGCGCTCGCCGCGGAACACCATAGCGCTGAAATCGCGGATGAGCGGAGCGTCATACCCGGCCGACAGCGACTCGATCTGCATGACCTCGTTGCCGGAACGGGACGCTTCGGCAAAACGGTTGCGCATTTTATGCATCTGCCGTATTGTCTCGATGCGTTCGATGCGCTGCAGCCGCTTTTCCATAGCAAAGGCGCGGCGCATGACCTTTTTGTTGCCCAGGCCCCAGCCCTTCATCCGCTCTACGGTAAAGGCAAGCCGCTCGATTTCCTTATCCTGGCTGCGCTTTTGCTTTTCCAAAAGCTCCAGCATCTCGTCGCGGCGCTCGACATACTCGCTGTAATTGCCGGGGTAGGAGGTGATTTGCCCCTCCCGCATTTCCAGCGTGCGGGAGGTGACGCGGTCGAGAAAATACCGGTCGTGCGAGACGATAACCACTGTGCCCTTGAAAGTGCGCAGGTATTCCTCCAGCCATTCGATCGAGTCGACGTCAAGGTGGTTGGTCGGCTCGTCCAAAAGCAGGATATCGACGCCCGACAGCATAATACTGGCCAGGCTGACCCGTGTTTTCTCGCCGCCTGACAAGCTCATAAAGGGTCTTTCCTGCATATCGGGCGGGATGTTGAGGCCGCGCGTCATGCGCTGGTATTGCACATCCAGCTCGTACCCGCCGCCGTCTTCAAATGCGGTCTGGACAGTAGCGTACTGCTTCATGTCGACATCTCTGCCGGCCGCCATATCCTCTTCCATGGCGCGCATTTTTGCGCCCAGCGCTTCAATGTGCTCAAACGCCTGCCATAAGACCTGCCGCACCGTCATTTCGGGCGGTACGTCGGGCAGCTGCTCCAAAAGGCCGAGACGGCGGCCTCGCGCGGTGGAAACCTGACCGCCATCATAGCTCTGCCGACCGGACAGCACCTTGAGCAGCGTGGTCTTGCCGCAGCCGTTGGGCCCGACGACGCTGACCCGCTCTCCCGTCAGGATTTCAAAGGAAACGTCGCGCAGCAGATGCCGTTCCCCAAAGTATAATTGAAGGCTCGTTACACTAATTTCTATCATTTGCTTCTCCTCGCCGGGGCGTAAAGGGCCCCGCGCGTCCTTTCCGTCCCCACGCCGGCCGGTGCAGGGCGGTATCCATCTTCTTTACAATCCGCCGTCGCGGAACATAGGCAGGTCGGGCGGGCGCACGCTGAAGCGGGCCAGCAGATAGGCGATAAGCACCAGCCCTGCCAGCGCAGGAATCCCCAACCAGGCCGGCAGCGCGCTGGCCAGCAGCCGCACCCCCACAAAGTAGCCGCTGAACATGGTGCAGACAAAGCAGAGGATATCGACCATCATAACGCTGCGCCCGACCCCCAGGCCCGACACATAAATGTAGAACAGCCCGAACATGGTCCCCATTGCGTGCAGCGCTGCAGCCAGGGCGGCGCAGGCGGCGCTGTGCCAGGGCAGGCCATAGCAGACGGCCAGCCAGGCCATAGCGGCCGCCAGCGGCCAGAAGGCCATTTTATAGTGCTCCCACGCGCTTTCCGACAGCGGCAGAAGCGGGCGCAGAAAACGGGGCCGGCCGAGCGGCTCATACAAAAAGTGCATGACGACGCCGACAGCCCAGGCCAAAAGCAGGGTCCCCCATATCATATGATCACTCTCCCGCCCCAGTCTATGCGCAGGGGCGGGAAAAGGTTACCCGGTTATCTCATCCATGGTCAGCTGGCGCGGGTCCGCATCGTCAGGCGAAACGACATACAGATACACCTCGCGAACGACAATTTTGACGATGGCGGCAATGGGCACCGAAATGAGCATGCCGACCGGGCCCCAGATCTCATTGCTGGCCAGGATGGCGAACATGACGGTGATGGGGTGGATGCCCGCCAAATCCCCCTGGATTTTGGGGACGACAACATTGCCCTCAATTTGCTGGACAATGATGACAAAGGCGACGACGATGAGCGCTTTGCCCACCCCCATGGTGACAAGGGCGAAAAACCCTTCAATGACGCCGGCGATAATGGACCCGAAATACGGGATAAAATCAAGCACAAAGGACAAAACGGCGAACAGCAGCGCGTAATGCACGCCGATGATGCTCAGCCCGACATAAGTGCATATCGCCATACCGGCGGAAATGAGCACCTTGGATTTGATGTAGCGCCAGGTGACGCGGTTTGCCTCCTCCATGACGGCGCCGACTTTGTCCCCCATCGCCCGGGGTAGCGTCGCGACAAAGCCGCTTATCAGCTTGCGCCCGTCCAGCATAAAGTAGACGACCAGAATGACGACGATGACGCCGTCAAACAGCCGCAGGGAGAAGCTGACGGCAGCCGTTAAAATCCCCGTCAGGAAAGACGCGATATATTGGTCGCTGCCCTCCAGCAGACCGGCCAGCGTGCCGATGATATTGGGCGGGACGCCCAGCTCGGTCAGGTATCCGACGCCGGTGTCCAGCAGGCTGTCAAAATTGGAGGCATATCTTTGAAACTCCAGCATCAGGCTGTTTATCTGCGTCACGGCGCGGGGCAGCGACAGGGAAACCAGCGTTACGATGAGCACGACGAAGCACAAAAGCACAATAGCGACGGCCAGCCCCCGCTTCATATGAGCTTTCCGCTGCAGCCCGCCCGCAAGGGGGCTTAAAACATACGCAATGATGGCCGAGACCAGAAAGAGCATCAGGACATCCCAAAATCTCGCCACCGTCGCAACGGCGGCGACGATGAGAAGGACGAGAAGCATCAGCTTTGTGTTTTTCAAACCCCATCCTTCCTTCCCCTGGAATTGTGCGCGCCGCGGCAGGCAGCGGCCGTTATGCCCGACGCCGTCCGGCGGGCCGTGCAGCAGGCGCTTTGCAATTATTATACCGTATATGGGCCGCAGAACGCAACCCTGCTGTCCAAAAGGCACAGCCACACGCGAAAAGCTCCATTTGTATCATAATTACTTTGACCATCCTGATTTATTTCCAAAATTTTATAAAACAGCACTTCATTCTGCAAACGCCTTGTACGTTGTTTCCTGCGATGACGGACAACACCTTTAATCGTTCATCATATAAGCCTTAAGCTGTGATCTGATGATTTCCCCAAAAGAAGATAGTTTCATAATGCCACCTCCTTTCCGCAAAATTGAAATATATAAGCGATATACCGCTTATATCGTATGGAAATGCGGAAAGCGGAAAAGGGAGAAAGAAAAAGCCCGTACAAAACATATTGTTTGTACGAGCCAAGTTAATAATAATTTTCAGCAATGCACAAAAAATCAGATTGTTAACTTACAAAAAATCCATAAATGACAATAAGAGCAAAGAAAATAAGAGCTGCGCCCCCAATTGCAAGACACCCTCTGAT
>CAJMOV010000156.1 GCA_905215125.1 uncultured bacterium
AATGCGCACCGTGTTAGGGTGAAAGCGCGGCTCTTCCGCTGTTGTGATTTCGTATTGCATTCCCCGGAACTGGGCCAGCTGCAGGCTTTCGCGCACCTTGACGTTGTCGGTGTTGAAGCTCAGCAGCCCGCCGACGATGGCCTTATCAGTCCCGTGGCCGTGATAGGTGTCGGCAAAGCTGCCGTAAAAGGTGATTTTTGCCTTTTTGACGTCGGCTCCCAAAATCATACGGCAGGCCAGGCCAATGCGCACCGCCCCCGCCGTGTGCGAGGAGGAAGGGCCGACGGTGATGGGCCCCAGAATATCGAACAGATTGACGCTCATCGCTTTTTCACTCCCTTCATTCGTCCGGCAGGATCAGGGGAAGATGCCCCGGATGCGCTTTGCCGTGCAGACCCGCTCAAGCGCGATGAGATAAGCCCCCATGCGCATGGGAACCTGGGTACGGCGGGAAACCTCCCACACCTCGTCAAAGGCTTTGAGAATGATACTGCGCAGCATGCGGTTGACCTCGAACTCGTCCCACATCAGCGATTGAACGTTCTGCACACGCTCAAAATAAGAGACGATGACGCCCCCCAGCGTCGCCACCAGGTCGGGGATGACGACACATTCTTTTTTCTCCAGTATGACGTCGGCTTCGGCCGTCACCTGGGCGTTGCCGCCTTCAATAATGATTTGCGCCTGCACTGACGGGGCGTTTTCCCCGTTGATACGGCCCGAGATAGCGCAGGGGATAAGCACGCTGCACGGCGTTGCAATCAGCTCGTCATTACTGATATGCTCAACGCCGATATCCTGAAACTCGGCGATTTTGCGTCCGCTTTCCGTATGCGCAACCAGTGCGGGGATATTAAGGCCCTTGGCGCTGCGTATGGCCCCCGATGTGTCGCCCGCGGCGACGATGCGGATGCCTTCCTCAAACAGCCGCCGGGCCGTTTCCTTTCCCACCTTGCCGAAGCCCAGGACAGCCGCTGTGCAGCTGTCCTCCGGCAGCTTGAGACGCTTGAGTGTTTCCTTGATGATATAGGCGACGCCGCGGCCTGTGGCCTCGGTCCGTCCCAGAGAGCCGCCGAGCTGAAGGGGCTTTCCCGTGACAATACCGGGCACGGCATGCCCGCGCATCATGCTGTAGGTGTCCATAATCCAGCCCATGATTTCCTCGCCTGTATTGATATCAGGCGCCGGGATGTCCTCGTCTGGCCCGATGATGGGCAGGATCATGGCTGTATAGCGCCGCGTCAGGCGCTTGAGCTCGTTTTTGGACAGCTTGGACGGGTCGACTGTGACGCCGCCCTTGGCCCCGCCGAACGGCAGGTTAGCCAGCGCGCATTTCAGGGTCATCAGCGCGGCCAGCGCCTTCATTTCATCATAATTAACCGTCTCATGAAAGCGCACGCCCCCCTTGTAGGGCCCCAGCAGACTGGAGTGCTGGACGCGGTAGCCCTCATAAATGGTGACGGTCCCGTCATCCATTTCGACAGGGATGGAGACAATCATCTGCCGTTCAGGGTATTTGATAAACTCATAAGCGGAGCGCTCCATACCCAGCCTTTCGGCGGCACGATCTACCATCTGGGTGAAACTGACATAGGGATTGTTGTTCTGCGTCACGGCAATCACCTCTTGTTTATTTTGTACATTTGAGCAGCCTCATTATTAGCAGCTTTGCCCATCTGATTTCGTTTGCAGGGCAAATTGCACTTTTTTACTTATTATATCTTGTCCCTCACGGTTTATCAATTGCTTTTTATCGATCATTTCGCTCAATTTCATGCTGGATTTTTCTGCTTTTTTGCACGAAAATGCGTCCCGCAGGTTGCCCGCGGGACGCACGTTGTCAGTTGAGAAAATCCTTGAGCTTTTTGGAGCGGCTGGGGTGGCGCAGCTTGCGCAGCGCTTTGGCTTCAATCTGCCGGATGCGCTCGCGGGTGACGTTAAATTCCTTGCCTACCTCCTCCAGCGTGCGGGTGCGGCCATCCTCAATGCCGAAGCGCAGGCGCAGGACCTTTTCCTCCCGCGGGGTCAGGGTTTTAAGAACGTCGACCAGCTGCTCTTTCAGCAGGGTGAAGGACGCCACCTCCGCCGGCTCCGGCGCGTCGTCGTCGGGGATAAAGTCGCCGAGATGGCTGTCCTCTTCCTCGCCGATAGGGGTTTCCAGCGAGACCGGCTCCTGCGCGATTTTCAAAATCTCGCGGACCTTCTGCACCGGCATGGACATTTCCTCGGCAATCTCCTCCGGGCTGGGGTCGTGACCCAGCTCCTGCAAGAGCTGGCGGGAGACGCGGATGACCTTATTAATGGTCTCTACCATGTGCACCGGGATGCGGATGGTACGGGCCTGATCAGCGATGGCCCTGGTGATGGCCTGACGAATCCACCAGGTGGCGTAGGTGGAGAATTTATAGCCCTTGGTGTAATCAAACTTTTCAACCGCTTTAATAAGGCCCAGGTTGCCTTCCTGAATCAGGTCGAGAAAAAGCATACCGCGGCCGACATACCGCTTGGCGATGGACACAACCAGGCGCAGGTTGGCTTCTGCCAAGCGTTTTTTGGCCTTTTCATCGCCCTCCAGCATCCGCTGGGCCAGCTCGATTTCCTCGTCGGGCTTCAGCAGGTCGACCTTGCCGATTTCCTTGAGATACATACGCACCGGGTCGTCGATGGCCAGCCCCTCGGCCAGCACCGACGTATCGACCAGCTCTTCCTCAGGGATTTCCTCAATATTGTCAGGAAAGTCGTCCTCGACGTTTTCCAGCGGCTGGGGATCGATGAGAAAATCCTCTTCCTCGACGGCGATATCAATGCCCGCCTTTTCCAGCGCTTCAAAAAAACGATCCTGCTGCTCGGGGTCAAGCTCCATTTCCTCAAACACGTGGGTGACTTCCTTCATGCTCACCTTCCCGTTCTTTTTACCGTGCTCAAGCAGCTCGTGCAGCGGGTTTTTTCCGTTTTCCATTTCCGTCATTCTTTATCCTCCCTATACGCCCCGGCGCCGGCCAGCCTTGACTGCTTCCAGCAGAAACGCATCGCCGTCCTGCGCCGTTTTTTTCTCGTGCTCAAAGGTGATGGTGTCGATGTAATCCTGCATTTCTCTCTCCGGGTCGCGCGAGCGCACCGCTTCCGCCAGCACGCCCGACAGGTGTCGGATCTCCCCTTCCTCCAGCCCGGCCATGCAGGCTGCCGCCGACGGCTCCAGTCCCTGGCGGCGGCGATCCAGCGCCTTTTGGTATATTTTAGCCAAAAAAGCCGAAGAAAACGCATCCGGGGATATTCTTTCCCCCGCCTTATCGAGAATTTCCTGATCCTGAAGCGCCAGCGCCAGCAATTTTTCCTCGCACCGGGCCGATTTGGGGTTTTCATAGCGCAGCCCGCGCTCGGCCGGCTGCATTTCGCGCAGTGGCTGCATGGCCTTCCGCTCAACCTCCCGCTTCTCCCTGCGGCGCAGCTGGGCGGCGGCGCGGTCAATTTCCGTCAGGACGGCCGCTTCGGAAATATCGGCCAGTCTCGCTGTGTTGCGGGCGTAAATTTCCCGCTCAATGCGGTTGGGCATGGCGGCCAGCAGCTTGACGGCTGCCTCCAGAAAGGCGATGCGCTGATCGTCCCGCCCCAGATCATACTGAGCGGCCAGCTGGGTTATGCGATATTCCCCATCAGTCTGCGGCTTTTGCAGCAGCAATTCAAAGGCCTCGCGCCCATTGGCTTTGATGTATTCGTCGGGGTCTTTCGCGCCCGGTACGCGCAGCACGCGCACCTCCAGCCCGGCGCGGCGCAGGATGTCGATGGCCCGCTGGGCAGCCGTCTGCCCCGCACCGTCGGAATCGTAGCAAATGACCACTTCTTTGACATAGCGGGTCATCAGCTTGGCCTGTTCGGCCGTCAGGGCGGTGCCCAGCGACGCGACGGCGCAGTCAAACCCCGCCTGATGCAGGGCGATGACGTCCATGTACCCTTCTGCCAGTATCAGCTTGCCCGCCCTGCTCCTTTTGGCAATGTTCATGGCGAACAGGTTGCGGTTTTTGTGAAAAATCGGCGTGTCTGGGGAGTTGAGATACTTGGGCTTGGAATCGTCGAGCACACGGCCGCCAAAGCCGATGACATTTCCCCGCACGTCGATGATGGGGAACATCACCCTGCCGCGAAAGCGGTCATACAATCCCCCGCTGCCGCCGCGTACCGCAAGCCCGGCCCGTTCAATTTCCGCCGGGCGGAAGCCCTGGGCCGTCAGGTGCTTCAGCAGAGCGTCCCAAGCGTTTTCCGAACAGCCCAGGCCGAAGGAGACGATCGTCCTGCGCGACAGGCCGCGCCTGAGCAAATAATTGCGAGCCTGCTCCCCCTGCTCCTCCCACAGCAGCTTGTGAAAATACCGCGCCGCTTCGCGGTTGATGGCAAAAAGCCGTTCGCGCGCGCGGCGCTGCTCGTCGCTTTGCTCCTGGTCGGTCGGCATCTGCATCCCGACCGATTCGGCCAGCTGGCGCACGGCGTCCAGAAAGGGTAGGCCTTCCGCCTTCATGATAAACTGGATGACACCGCCCCCTTCGCCGCAGCCGAAGCAATAAAAAATCTGCTTGTCTGGCGATACGGAAAAGGACGGTGTTTTTTCGTTGTGAAAAGGGCAGAGCCCAAAATAATTGCTGCCGCTTTTTTTCAGCTGGACGTAGCGCTGCACGACCTCTACAATATCGCACCGCGCGACCAGCTCATCCAAAAAGCTGTCGGGCAGAGCCATGTCCTCACCTCCGTTGCCTGTTTTACCAATACGGGTCGGGCTTTTTCAGCCCCCATACCGTGACGTACGCCCCTGCCGCTGCAAGCGGTAGGGCGAAAAACCACAGCCGCGGCCCCATCATTTGTGTTAAAACGGCCATGTACCCCACGCCCGACATCACAGCCGCGGCAATGCGGAAGGTCCTTTTTTCCGACATGCGCCGAAAGACGGGATAGACGGCTGCCGCCGTCAGCGCCATGACGGCCAGAACCAGAGCGGCGTTGCGCCAGTCGGCCTCTGGAATGGGAATCTTCCCATCGGAAAGCTGCACGAGAACCCACAGGATAAGCCAGGCGTCGCAGATAAACCAGAAAAAGTACAGCACGCGCCGGGCAAACCGGCCCATACTCTACTGTATATTATAGATATTACGCTATACTAGAAGATGGAGAAGAGAAATACAATG
>CAJMOV010000157.1 GCA_905215125.1 uncultured bacterium
TTCCCACCTGCATAACCTTACAAAAAAACCCGCCGCCCATATCCGGGCGACGGGGACAAATCAGTGCGCTTGAATATAAAAAAGCCGGGCATAGCGCGCCCGGCTTTTGCTTTATTCCGCTGCCTCATAAGCGACCAGGATAATATCCCGGCCCAGCTCGCCCAGCTTTTTTTCTGTTTTTTGGACGATTTCAAGTGCTTCTTTTGACATCCTTGCAATTCTGGGTTCCACTCAGCTCACCTCAGAATTAGTTTTGTCCAACGCCAGCACGATATGCGTATGTCAGCGGCTTTAGCTGCGTTTCCCTTGCGCCCTTTCCATCGCAGACCGGATGTCGAGTGACTTTTCCCGGCGTCCGTGTTTTTGAAGGACAACGGAAATTTGCCCTGTGATCTGCTCGACCTCGTCGTGCAGCTGGCGGGCCGACAGACGCAGCGCGCCATGCCCCAGAATGATCAGCTGTTCCGCCCCGTCTGAAGTGGCGACGCGCACGCGATGATGCCGCCCAAGCTCGTAGGTAGCCTTTTCGATATAGGCGTCGGCCGTCTCGGCTTCTTTGGTGTAGACAACATAAATATTGTTTTCCCGGGTAATATCCGCCTTGCCGCGGGGGACTTTATATGCGTCAAATACAACGATGATAATATTCTTTTTATAGCCCTGGACGTTGCTCAGCAGGTCGATAAGCGTTTGGCGCGCCACATCCATACTGTCTTCTGCAAGACGCTTCAGCTCGTCCCAAGCGTAAATGATATTATATCCGTCAACAAGCAGGTATTCCGGCCCGGCAGCCCTGGGGGAAAGCGTCGGCGCAGACGCAGGAAGAGGTTGCGGCGCTTCGCGGGGCGGGGATCTAAAATCCCGGCGCTTGACAGGGCCGTAGGTGCGCTCAAAAATGGCCTGCAGCTGTTCATCCTCCTCGGCTGTTCCAGCGTAGGGGCGGGACGCAGGCCGCGGTTCGGGCTGAGGCGGCCGCTCGCCGGGATCCCGCGAAGATGCTTCAGGCCGCACACGGACAAAGCTGCTGTCGAGATGGGCATATGCCCTGACTTCATCCCACTTGACGGCAAAGCCCGCCCCGTGCGCGCAGAAGATGGAGTCGGCGGGGTTTTCCAGATCCCGTTCGGCCTCGTATCCGGCAGCTGCAACCGCCGCGTCCTGATTATGGCAAGGCTCATAGCCCGTAAGGGTACAGGACAGGCGCCCTTGCCCCTTTGTGTAGGAGGCGACCTCCGCGCCATAGCCCTGAACAGAGGACACCGGCGCGCGGCCCAGCACTACGGCTGAAGCGCCTGACAGCACAGGAGCCTCACAGGCGCCGCCCATGCGCTGGATGTCGGCCATTGCCCGGCCGGCCGATTCTGCCGGCAGCTCAAGCCGTATGCTGTACCACGGCTCAAGCAGGATGCTCTGCGCCTGCATCAGCCCCTGCCGCACAGCGCGGTAGGTGGCCTGGCGAAAATCGCCGCCCTCTGTGTGCTTGATGTGGCCCCGGCCGGCGACCAGCGTAATGCGCATGTCTGTGATGGGTGAGCCGGTCAAGACGCCGGGATGGCTGCGTTCGCTCAGATGGGATAAAATGAGCCGCTGCCAGCCGAGATCCAGCGCATCCCCGCTGCATGCCGACGCGAATTGCAGCCCGCTGCCCCGCGGGCCCGGCTCGAGCAGAAGATGCACCTCGGCATAATGGCGCAGCGGCTCGTAATGTCCGATGCCGACGACAGGCGCAGCAATGGTCTCGCGGTAGACAATGTTGCCCGCGCCGAAGCTGACGTCCATGCCGAAGCGCTCGGCAATGATCCGCCTGAGCACTTCAAGCTGCACTTCCCCCATCAGCTGCATGTGGATCTCCTGCAGCTGGGCATTCCACACGAGATGCAGCTGCGGATCCTCTTCTTCGAGCTGGGCCAGCCTGCGCAGTGCGACAGGGGGATCCGTCCCTTCGGGAAGCTCGACGCGATAGGTCAGCACCGGCTCGAGCAGCGGGGGAAGCTCTCCTGCCTCAAACCCCAGCCCCTGGCCCGGAAAGGTATGGCTCAAGCCGGTGACGGCGCAGATCGCGCCGGCTTCCACCTGTTCAGCTGCCTGAAAGCGCGCGCCGGAGTAAAGGCGGATCTGATCGACCTTTTCCTCCCAGCGTCCGTCCCCCTCGCCGCCGCTTAGCCGGGCCTTGACCCGAAGGCTGCCGCCTGTGATTTTAAGATAGGTCAGCCGCGCCCCCTGCGCGTCGCGGGCAATTTTGTAAACACGCGCGCCAAAGTCGTCCGGCCGCTGCGGCCGCGGCGCATAACGGCGTATGCCGGCTAGCAGATCCTTGATCCCTTCCAGCCGCAGCGCCGAGCCGAAAAAGCAGGGAAAAAGGGCGCGGCGCGCCATCAGCGCGGAAACGTCCTCATCGGCGATATCCCCTGTCTGCAAATACCGGGTCAACAGCTCCTCATCGCACAGCGCGATATTTTCCAGCAGAGCTTCCCGCCCTGCACCGAAATCGACGAAGCTGCCGTCCAGGCGCTCCTTCAGCTGCATCAGCAATACGTCGCGGTCGGCGCCGGGCAGATCCATTTTGTTGATAAACAAAAGAGTGGGTATCTGATACCGCCCCAGCAGGCGCCACAGCGTTTCGGTATGGGCCTGCACGCCGTCAGGCCCGCTGACGACCAGTATGGCGCAGTCAAGCACCTGGAGGGTGCGTTCCATCTCGCTGGAAAAATCGACGTGACCCGGCGTGTCAAGCAGCGTCACCTCCAGCGCGCCGAGGGGAAGCAGGGCCTGCTTGGAAAAAATGGTGATGCCTCGCTCGCGCTCAATGGAGTGGGTGTCCAGAAAAGCGTCGCGATGGTCGACGCGCCCCAGCCTTTTCAGCGCGCCGCTTACATACAGCAGCCCTTCCGACAGGGTTGTTTTTCCCGCGTCAACATGCGCGAGGATACCGACAGCCAGCTTTTCCATACTCACCTTCATCCAAGCATCGCGCAAGGGACAGGGCCGGCGCCGTCTTGTCCCCTACTTTTTTTACTTATGGTACAGCTTGCGCGACTCGTAGCGCGGCGTACAGGTCAGGTTAAAGCCCAGACGGCGATAGACGTCCTCGTCCACCTGGCCGAGAATGACGCTGGAATGTGCTTCGCACCCGCGCAGCCTGGGCAGCTGGGCCATAGCCTCTGCTGCCAGCGCGCTGCTGGCGGCGCTGACTGCCAGGGCGACTAGCACTTCGTCGGAATGAAGCCGGGGGTTGCGGTTGCCCAGCGGCCCCGTTTTAAGCTGCTGTATCGGCCCGATAACCGACGGATGCAGCAGGTGAAGGGACTTTTCCATGCCGGCCAGCGCTTTGACGGCGTTGAGCAGCGCCGCGGCCGACGCGCCGAGCAGATCGCTCGTCTTGCCGGTGACGATGCGCCCATCGGGCAGCTCGATGGCGGCGGCGGGCTGCTCGCCCGTTTCGGATGAGCGCTTCTCCGCAGCGACGGCGACGGCGCGATCCTCGGGAGACAGATCCATCTGGTTCATGATGCTCTTGATCTTCTGAACGGCGTCCTCCGCCGCGCGGCCCTTACGGCAGTCGACCATAGCGGTATAATAGCGCCGGATAATCTCAGCGCAGGACGCCGCCCGGCAGGCGTCGTCGTCGACGATGCAGTAGCCCGCCATGTTGACCCCCATATCGGTCGGCGAGCGATATGGGCTTTTGCCCGAAATGTGCTTGAACATGGCGTTGAGCACGGGGAAAATCTCGATATCGCGGTTATAGTTGACGGTCGTCTGGTTATATGCTTCCAGATGATAGGGATCTATCATGTTGACGTCGCTGAGATCGGCGGTCGCCGCCTCATAAGCCAGGTTGACAGGGTGCTTCAAGGGGAGGTTCCAGACGGGGAAGGTTTCAAACTTGGCATAGCCGGCCGTTACGCCGCGCAGGTGCTCATGATACAGCTGGGACAGACAGACGGCCATCTTGCCGCTGCCCGGCCCTGGGGCGGTGACGACAATAAGGGGGCGGCTTGTCTCAATAAACTGGTTGCGGCCGTAGCCGTCCTGGCTGACAATGTGCTTTACATCGTAAGGATATCCTTCAATGGGGTAATGCAGAAAGACGGGCAGGCCCAGCTTTTCCAGCTTCTGCTTGAAGGCGGCGGCCGCAGGCTGCTTTTCATACCGCGTCATGACGACCGAGCCGACATACAGGCCGAATTCGCGGAAAGCGTCGATGAGACGAAGCACGTCGACGTCATAGGTAATGCCCAAATCGCCGCGAATTTTGTTCTTTTCAATGTCCCCGGCATGGATGGCGATGACAATTTCGGCCTGCTCCTTGAGCATGCGCAGCATCTGGATTTTGGCGTCCGGCGCAAAGCCCGGCAGCACGCGG
Organism: uncultured bacterium; assembly: GCA_905215125.1. Lineage (GTDB taxonomy): Bacteria > Bacillota > Clostridia > Oscillospirales > Butyricicoccaceae > Ventrousia. The sequence continues at coordinate 4,367 of CAJMOV010000157.1, forward strand.
GAAGCGTGAAAATCGTCAAACAGCTTTCCGCCGAACTCCAGGTACAGCTTTCCGCCGAACTCCCCGATCCGCTTTTTAATCTGCTCGGATTGCCGCTGAACATACGCGTTGTTGTCAAAGCCCGTTTTCATTTTGATTCCCCCTTGCAGTTTTGTCAGAAAGCATGGTATAGTAAAACAAAACAAGCTCTTTTAGGTGCGGCCGCGGATAAAAAAACACGCTATATATTTTATCATAAAATCCCCGGCTCGTCCAAGTAATTTATTTTATGGGAGGGATAAAAATGTTCGATTTATTAATCGCCGGCGGTGCTGTTTATGACGGCACCGGTCGGCCCGCCTTCCGCGCTGATATCGGCGTGGAAAACGGCGTTATCACCGCTGTCGGCGATCTTTCCGGTCAGAAGGCCGAAAAGATTATTGATGCCCAAGGGAAGGCGGTAACCCCCGGCTTTATCGACATGCACTCGCACGGCGACCTGACGCTTCTGTTTTACCCGGAGATGGAAAGCAAGGTGCGGCAGGGCATTACCACCATCGTCGGCGGGCAATGCGGCCTTTCCGTCGCCCCGTGCGATCAATGGTGGCTGAGCCAGTATTTTGAATACGCCCAGCTGGCCCAGCTGACCGACAATATGTTCGACGTCCCCACCCTTGTCCGTCCTAAAGATCTGTCCCCGCTGATGGAAAAGGCTTACGGTGTGGCCGTCGACTGGGCCAGCTTCGGCGATTTTCTGGATAAGGTGAAAAAGCAGGGCATCGGCGCCAACTACGTCCCCCTGGTCGGCCACGGTACTATC